>JALVVO010000042.1 GCA_027023345.1 Thermaceae bacterium | reverse complement strand
TCGTAGGTGTGGCTGAAGAGGGTGGGGTTGTTGCCCGAGGCCAGCTCGGGGCGGAGTCGGGTCCAGGGCAAGGGGTCGTCCGATGGGAGGTCGGCGATCTGCCAGAAGGGGGCCTCGGGGTGGATAAGCCAGAAGCGCTCCCGGTGCTCCTCGAGGTAGGCGTTGATCCGGTCTTCGGGGAAGCGGCCGGCCTCGAATAGCGTAAAAAGCTCATCCTCGCTTTTCGGTCCATCCAGAGCCCGGTGGAGCACGGCGAGCAGAACCCGCAGGAGCGCCACCTCGACGAGGGGCGAGGAGTCCTCGATGCGGTCGAACGCGTGCGCCTGCAGCAGGGCCTCGGCGAGGCCAACCTCCCGGATCTCCTTACCTTCGCGAACGGGGATCCACGGTTCTTCGATGAGGTTAAACTCAAGCATCAGTTGCACCATACGCCTCCTTTGCGACAGCTAACGTCGCGTGTAAACCAGCCCGAGCTCAAGGTCCATTCGTAGCTCCGTGCTTCCAACCTGGGCACGGCCCTCGGCGTCCAGGTAGAGGGGCTTCAGGCTCCTGAGCAGGCCGTGCTTTTGCCACGCGGGCGGGGTGTCCGCCCTCTTCAACTCCTGGACCACACCCCTTCGCCCAACGCGAAGCGAGGCGGCGTAGAGGGCCTTGGCCTCCTTGGGGCTGGCCTTGCCTTGCACCCGCGCCGGGATCCGGCCCTCAGGGTCCAGGAAGAAGCCGCCCTCAAGCTCATAGAGCGGGACCACCGTGACGCTCGGCTCGCCGAGCCGGGTCAGGGGGCGCTGGGTGTAGGGGCTTTCCTCGTCGTCCTCGAGGCCCAGCTCGGCCGGAAGCTGATCCGCGCCGAGGGTTTCAAGGAGCCGTGCTAAGGGGTCCACGACCACGTTCGCGGCCTCGAGCTCGGTGTCCTCGGTCCGATTTTTGAACGTACTCAGGGCCTCTTCCGCCCGGCCGCGAACCGTTTCTGGCAACTGCTTTAGGGTTTCCTCGGCGTAGGTGGCCTCGATGAGGCTCTCCATCTCGGCGGGGAGCCGGATCGCGCTATGGCTGCGGAGGAGGTGCCAGCTCGTGTAGAGAGGGTAGGGGTCGTAGACCTTGTGCCAGTATTCGCTTTTGAGGCCGGGCGGCTCCTCGGCGAGGCCGGCGACGTAAACGCGGGGCTCGCCGTGGGCCGGGGGCGGAGTGCGCGGGTGGCGGTGGACGCGGCCGGCCCGCTGGAGGACGAGATCGAGCGGGGCGAGGTCGGTAAGGAGCAGGTCGAAGTCGAGGTCGAGGCTCTGCTCGATCACCTGGGTGGCGACGACGAGGGCCCGCTTCGGGCGCTTTCCGTCCCGGCCAAAACGGGCGAGGAGGGCGCTTTCCCGGACCTGGCGCTCGGCGGAGGGGAGGCGGGCGTGGAGCAGGTAGAGCTCGGTATCGCCGGCGCGCCAGCCGATGGGGCGGCCTTCTTCCAGGATGACCTCCCCGCCTCCAAGGCGCGCCTTGAACTCCTGGTAGAGCGCCTGCGCCCGGTCCACGGTGTTCACGATCAGGGCGGCGGCGCCCTCTTTGCCGAGCCTTTCCAGCGCAAAGTCCGCGAGCTCGGGTGCCGGGCGAGGGGCGGCCGCTACCCAGTAGGTCTTTTCCTCTTCCCAGGGGATGGGGATGCCTTTTACGGACTGCCCGCTCACCAGGGTGAGCCGCGGGTAGGGGGCCTCGGTATCGGGGAGCTCGGCGCCCCAGGCCTTGGCGAGCCGGGCCCGCTGGGCGCGGGTCAGGGTGGCGCTCATCAGCACCACCGAGGAGCCCAGCGCCTTCATCCAGCGGATCAGCCCGGCGATCAGCCGGCTGGTGTAGGCGTCGTAGGCGTGGACCTCGTCGAAGACCAGGGTGCGGTTGCCGAGGCCCCAAAGCCGCACGAAGTGGTGGCGCACCTTTAGCACGCCCAAAAGCGCCTGGTCCACGGTGCCCACGCCGTACTCCGTGAGCATGGCCCGTTTTTTCGCTGAGAACCACTCGCTGGCGCGGACGGTAGATTCGCCAACCTCGACAACCTCGCCGACCTCGCGGAGCTTGACGTACTCGGGCTTCAGGATGGCGGCGCCGTGGACGAGCTGCAGGTCGTGGGGCCGCTCGCCGAACTTGGCGAGGAAGTCCTTGACGCGGTCGAACATGGCGTTGCCCGTGGCCTGGGTGGGCATGGCCACGTAGAGGCCGCGGTGTCCGTTTTGGGCCTGGAGGAGGAGGTGAGCGTAAAAGGCGGCCTCGGTCTTGCCGCCGCCCATGGGGGCCTCGAGGATGAGGAGGATCGGCTCCCTGGCGTCTTTGAGCGCCTGGGCGACGGCGCTTTGCAGGGCGTTGGGCGAGAAGGGGAAGATGGCTTTAAAGGGAGGCGGCTCGGGGGCGAGGGGGGTGCGTGCTTCCCAGCGGACGCGGGGGTCGTCGAGCGCCCTTTTAGCGAGGGCGAAGGCGTTTTCAAAGTAGCGCCCGGGCTCCGCGAGGTCCCGGCCGTAGGGGAAGAACTCGGGGCTCGAGGCCAGCCAGTCGGCGAAGCTGGTGAGACCCATCAGCCAGAGGGCGGCGTCGGGCGAGAGGTCGTCCGTGGCCGGGCGGGGGCGGCCGAGGGTTTCCCAGAGGGTATTGAGGAGCGCCCTTCGGGCCTCGTCCCAGGGGCCGATCTCCGCTTGAAGGGTTCTTTTTGCCTGATGGATTTCCTCAGGCGTCGCGAGAAAGCCGTGGTGGGCGCCGAGGAGGTCGCCGAGCTTCCGGGCGACGCGCCGGGGAAAGCCGAGCCCGGGCAAAAGCACGCGCACGAGGTAGGCCCCCACCGGGCCGTGGGGGACGTCAAGGAGGGTGTTTTCGTCGTAGGTGAGCCCGGCCGCTTGCAGGCGGCGCGCACCGTCGGGCCATTTCCGCTGGAAGTCGGCGCTGGCCTTGCCGAGGTCGTGGAGGCCCACGGCGAAGGCGGCGAAGTTGAGAGCCTCCTCCTCGCTCAGGCCGAGCGCGTTGGCCAGGAGGCGCCGCGTTTTCTCTGGTTCGCGAAGCAGGACGACCCGGGCCGCGGCAGCGGCGTCGAGCAGGTGGGCAAGGAGGGGGTGACCATTGGGGTGATCTTCATCTCCGCTTTTGGCCCAAAATACGGTAGATAACTCGATCATACTTTTTGTTACCCCTCGGTTACGTCATCTTTTGTCGCATAGCGTTTATACATTTTTTCTATTTCTTGCAACCAGCGCAGACGAAGGTTTTCGGGACCCAGTACCTCGACCCGCGGCCCCCAGCTTTGAATCCAGGGAAAGATCTCGATGGGAAAGCCATCGTCATCCACGCCCACGTCGGCTTTGGCCAGGATGGACCCGTCTTCCTCAGCGCGTACGATCCTTAGTCCCGCAAAATCGTTTTCCTGCACCCGTGCGGCGGCCTCGGGGGCAAAACGCAGCAGGACGGTGACGCTTTGCGCGCTGGTTCCCATGAGCCCCCAGGCGTTTTCCAGGTAGCGGTTGGGGGAGAAGTCGCCGGGTATTTCGTAGGTGTCGGCCAGCAGATGGATGTTGCGCATGCGCGCAAGCTTCCAGGTGAGCACTTTGCCGTGATAGCTGCGTTCGTAGCCGATGGCGTACAAAGACAGGTTGTTGCGGTTTACCTCGACAAAGTAGACGGCCAGTTCTTTGCGATGAAATCTACCGCTGCCACGGGCCGAGCGGTAGTCGAAAGCTACGTAGCGTTTTTCGAACCACGCCCGGGCGATGAGCTCGAGGGCGCGGTCGTCACCGCTTTTGCGCAGGGGCCGAATGCTTTCAATGGCCAGCCCTCTGGCCGGCTCGGGCAGCATGGCCGCCAGCTTGTCGAGCGCGCGCACGTAGTGGTTGTTGGGTGATGGGGTTTGATGGTACAGGAGGCGCGTGGCCGCGTGAACGGCCAGGGCTTCTACCGGATTGAGCGTACTTGGCTTGGCCGGTAAGGCGTACACTCCCCGGGCGATCTTTTGGAGTCCGTAGCCTCCATTCGCCAGTTCGGCCAAGTCGCGCTCGATCGTGCGCGCGCTGCAGCCGAAGTGGCTGGCGAGCTCGCCAA
>JALVVO010000041.1 GCA_027023345.1 Thermaceae bacterium | reverse complement strand
GAGCGCTTCGGCGAGCGCCTGGCGGTAGCGCTCGCCGAAGCGCTCGAGGAGCTCGCGGCGGCTGGCCTGGTACTCGGCCTCGAGCCGCTCGAGCTCCTCCCTGAGCTTCATGATCTCCTCGACGCCGGCAAGGTTCACCCCGAGCTCCTGGGTGAGCCGCCGAATCTCCCGGAGCCGCTCGATGTCCCGCTCCGAGTAAAGCCGCGTCTTCCCCGCTGATCGCTTCGGCCGGATCAGCCCTTTCCGCTCGTAGAGCCGGAGCGTCTGCGGGTGCATCTCCACCAGCTCCGCCGCCACGCTGATCACGTAGACCGGGCGATCCTTGCTCATCGTTTGCCTCCCGAGCCGGCAATCATCTTTACAACTTTATTATAAAGTAGGCGCACCCCGGTGGGGAAAAACGCGTGCGCCGGGCCCCTTCGGGAACCCGGCGCCCGTCCGGAACAGGTTATTGCATAGCGCGCACGTAGGGCAGGTACTTGGGCTCCCAGAAGCGCCCGCGCACGTAGTCCAAAAGCTCTTCCTCGCTCTTATCCAGGACCCGCTCGTCCTGGGCCAGCCCCTCCTCCACCGCGTGGCGGATCACCCGAGCGGCGACGTGCACGCTCACCTCGCGCATCTCCCCGATCTCGGGGTAGACGAGGCCCTTTTCGAAATGGCGCGACCCGACCCGCTCGTCGAGCGCGTAGGCGGCGCCCAGGATCATGCGATCGCTGATCTCCCGCGCCCGGGCGAGCACCGCCCCGAAGCCGATCCCGGGAAAGACGAAGGCGTTGTTGCCCTGACCGATGTGGATCGTCCTTCCTCCGCACTCCACCGGCGGGAAGGGGCTCCCGGTGGCGACGATCGCCTTGCAATCGGTCCAGGCGAGGATCTCCTCGGGCACCGCCTCGGAGTTCGAGGTGGGGTTCGAGAGCGGGAAGATCACCGGCCGGTCGGAGAACTCGAGCATCGCCTTGACCACCGGCTCGGTGAAGGCCCCCGCCTGGCCGGAGAGCCCGAGAAGCACGGTCGCGCGCGCGCCCCGGATGGTCTCGAGCAGCCCCGGCGCCTTGCCGGAAAACGACCAGCCCTCGACCACCGCGGGATCGTGGGCGAACTCCTCCTTGTAGTGCTCCATGCGGCGGTTTTTCAGCAAGAGCCCCTTGGAGTCGAGGACGAAGATGCGGGCGAGCGCCTCGGCCTCGCTGAGCCCCGCGTCCATGAGCCCGGCCTTGATCGCCCGGGCCACCCCGACCCCGCCGGCGCCCGCGCCCAGGATCACGAAGTGCTGGTCGGTGAGCTTCTCGTTCTTCATCCGCATGGCGGCGAGCAGGCCGCCCAAGGTGACCGCCCCAGTGCCCTGGATGTCGTCGTTGAAGGAGGGGATCTGCTTGCGGTAGCGCTCGAGCACGGTGAAGGCGGCGTCCTTGGAGAGGTCCTCCCACTGCAGGATGACCTTGGGGTAGCGCTCCTTCAGGGCCTCGACGAAGCGGTCCATGAAGCGGAGGTAGGCCTGGCCGCGGAGGCGCTTGTGGCGGACGCCGAGGTAGAGGGGGTCGGAGAGCAGGTCCTCCCGGTCGGTGCCGACGTCGAGCTCGACCGGGAGGGTCTTGTCCGGGGCCACCCCGCCGGCGGCGGTATAGAGGGAGAGCTTCCCGATCGAGATCGCCATCCCCCCGAACCCCTGGTCGCCGATCCCGAGGATCGCCGAGGAGTCGGTGGCGACCACCAGGCGGACGTCCTCCAGGGGCACGTTCTCCAGGACCTGCTCCACCCGGCCGATGTTGTCGGTGGAGACGGTGAGCCCCCGGGGGAGCCGGTAGATGTGGGAAAAGAGCCGGACCGCCTCGCCCACCGTGGGGGTGTAGATGATCGGCATCATCTCCTCGAGGTGGTCCACGAGGAGGGCGTAGAAGAGCACCTCGTTCCGGTCCTGCAGGTCCCGGAGGAAGATGTGCTTGTCGAGGGGCGTCTGGAGCAGGCGGTAGCGGCGGTAGTTCCGCTCCTTTTGCTCCTCGATCGTGGCCACGTGGGGTGGCAGGAGGCCGTCGAGCTCAAGCAGCGTGCGCTCGTCGGCGGTGAAGGCGGTGCCCTTGTTCAAGAGCGGGATGCGTGTGAGCAAAAATCCGGTGACGTTGACCTCGAGGTAGCGGTTGCCCCGCTCGTCGCGCTTGACGTCGTAGTACTTGCTGACTCGGGCCATGCGCTCATTGTAGAGGGCCGGGCCAAGACGCCTGTCCCGGCGGCTTGGGGGCAAAATAGGGGGCGGGAAAGGAGGAGGTTATGGCACTCACCGGAAGACCCAAGGTCAGCATCATCGGCGCGGGGAACGTCGGCGCCACCCTCGGCATGCGCATCGCCGAGAGCGCGCTCGCCGACGTGGTGATGGTGGACATCGTCGAGGGGATGCCCCAGGGCAAGGCCCTCGACCTCTCCGAGGCCCGGCCCATCGTGGGCAACGACGTCACCATCGTGGGCACCAACGACTACGCCCTGATCGAGGGCTCGGACATCGTGGTGACGACCTCGGGGGTGCCGAGAAAGCCCGGGATGAGCCGGGACGACCTCATCGAGATCAACTCCAAGATCGCGAAGGACGTCGCCGAGAAGATCAAGCAGTACGCCCCCGACGCCATCATCATCCAGGTGGCGAACCCCCTGGACGCGATCACCTACGTGATCGCCGAGATCACCCAGGTTCCCAAGCACAAGATCATGGGCATGGCCGGGGTGCTCGACACCGCCCGCTACCGCTACTTCATCGCCGAGAAGCTGGGGGTGAGCGTGCGGGACGTCTTCGGGGTGGTCCTGGGCGGCCACGGCGACAGCATGGTGCCCCTGCCTCGGCTCACCACCGTGGGCGGCGTGCCGCTCCCGGAGCTCCTGCCCGAGGACGAGATCGAGGCCATCGTCGAGCGCACCCGAAAGGGCGGCGCCGAGATCGTGAGCCTCTTGAAGACGGGCTCGGCCTACTACGCGCCCTCGGCCGCCACCTGGGAGATGGTGAAGGCGATCCTAAAAGACGAGAAGCGGATCCTCCCGGTGGCCGCCTACCTGAACGGCGAGTACGGCATCGAGGGGCTCTTCGTCGGCGTGCTGGCGGTGCTCGGCAAGGGCGGCGTCGAGAAGATCTGGGAGGTGCCCTTAAAGCCCGACGAGCTCGAGGCCCTGAAGGCCAGCGCCGAGCACGTCCGGGCCTTGGTCAAGAAGGTGGACGAGCTCGGGATCCTCTAGCCCGGGTTCGCCCCGCCCCGGCCGGGCTCGCCGGCCGGGGCTTCCTCTTCCCCATTCGGGGCCGCCGGGTACGAACCCAGCACCTTGACGAAGGCGGCCCGGCGGAGGAGCGCGAGGAGCGCCCTCGAAGGAGCCTCCTCCTCGACGTGCCCCTCGAAGTCGAGGTAGAAGACGTAGCTCCAGGGCCGGTCCTTGCGGGGGCGGGACTCGATCTTGGTGAGGTTGACCCCGGCCTCGGCGAAGGCGCCAATCGCCTGATAGAGCCCGCCCGGGCGGTGCCGGACGGCGAAGACCACGCTGGTCTTGTAGGGCCCCTCGCCCCGGGGTTCCTCCTCGCGGGCGAGGACGAAGAAGCGGGTATAGTTGAAGGCGAAGTCCTCGATGCCGCACTCTAAGACCGCAAGCCCGTAGCGCTCGGCGGCCCGGCGGCTCGCGATGGCGGCGAGGCCGGGGCGGGGATTCTCCGCCACCATCCGGGCCGCCCCCGCGGTGTCCGAGACCGGGATCGGGGTGAGGCCGTGCCGAGCAAGGAAGCCGTCGCACTGGGCGAGGGCCTGGGGGTGGCTCGCCACCTCCCGCACCTCCTCCATCCGCGTGCCCGGCGGCACCAGCAGGCAGTGGCGCACCCGGAGGACCACCTCGCCGACGACGTGGAGGTCGCTTTGGAGGAGCAGGTCGTAGGTCTGGTTGATGCTCCCCGCGACCGCGTTCTCCACCGGCACGATGCCCCGGTCCACCGCGCCCCGGGCCACCGCCTCGAAGACCTGATGGAAGGTGGGAAAGCCCACCGGCTCCGCCCCCGGCGCGTACTTGAGCGCGGCCTCCTCGCTGAACGCTCCCTCGGTGCCCTGGTACGCGATCCGCATCCGCTCCACTATACTGAGCCG
>JALVVO010000040.1 GCA_027023345.1 Thermaceae bacterium | reverse complement strand
GCCCTCCACCGGCATTCCCTCCAAGACCGAGCAGGCCGACCTCTTCCAGGCGATCGGCGGTACCCACGGCGACTCGCCGCGGGTGGTGCTCGCCCCTGCCGACGTCGAGGACAACTTCCAGGTGGCGGTGGAGGCCTTCTACCTCGCCGAGAAGTACCAGCTCCCGGTGATCATCCTCTCCGACCAGTTCCTCGGCGAGCGCTCCGAGACCGTGGACGAGGAGGTGCTCTTCGCACGCGAGCGGAAGATCGCCCGTAAGCTCCCGGCGGAGAAGGAGCTCGGCGAGGACTACGCCCGCTACAAGATCACCGAGGACGGGGTCAGCCCGATGGCGATCCCCGGCATGAAGGGCGGCCAGCACTACATCTCGGGGCTCGAGCACACCGAGAAGGGCTGGCCGAGCTCCTCGGGCACGATCCACCAGGTAATGAGCGAGAAGAGGGCCCGAAAGCTCCCCCTGATCGCCGAGGAGTCGGGCTTCGTCCGTGTCTACGGCGACGAGGACGCGCCCTTCGCCGTGCTCGCCTGGGGCTCGACCAAGGGGGCGGTCCGCGAGGCCGTCGAGGCGGCGCGAAAGAAGGGGATGAAGGTCAAGGCGATCGTGCCCCAGCTCCTCTACCCCCTGCCCACGAAGGCGCTCGACGCGGCGCTTCGCAGCGTGGAGCGGGCGGTGGTGGTGGAGCTCTCCTTCGGCGCCCAGTTCTACCGCTACCTACGGGCCTTCTACGACAACCTGCCCAAGGAGACCTACTCCTACGCCCGCGCCGGCGGCAACCCGATCCAGGTCCAGGAGGTCCTGCGAGCGATCGAGGCCCACTACAAGAAGGAAGTGGAGGCTTAGGCCATGGAGAAGGTCAAGCTCACCGCCAAGGACTACAAGACCAAGATCCCCATCGTCTGGTGTCCGGGGTGCGGCGACTTCGGCGTGCTTTCGGCGATCCACCAGGCGGTGGCCGACCTGCAGATTCCCCCCGAGAAGCTCGGGGTGGTGAGCGGCATCGGTTGCTCGAGCCGCATCGCCGGGTACATCAACGCCTACGGCTTCAACGCGATCCACGGCCGGCCCCTGCCCATCGCGACCGGCGCCAAGGTGGCCAACCCCGAGCTCACCATGCTGGTGGCGGGTGGCGACGGCGACGGCTACTCGATCGGGACCAACCACTTCGTCCACACCATCCGCCGCAACCCCGACCTCACCTACATCGTCATGGATAACCGCATCTACGGCCTGACCAAGGGCCAGGTCTCGCCGACGACCCCGACCGGCGACGTCACCAAGACCACGCCCTCCGGCAACCCCGAGCGCCCCTTGAACCCGCTCGCGCTCGCCCTCGAGCTCGGCGCCACCTACATTGCCCAGGGCTTTTCCGGGAACGTCAAGCACCTGAAGGAGCTGATCAAGGGCGGCATCCAGCACAAGGGCTTCGCTCTCATCAACGTCCTTTCCCCTTGCGTCACCTTCCGGGGCAAGCAGGAGTACGACTACGTCCGCGACCACGGCGTCTACCTCGACGACGTGGGCCACGACCCCACCGACTGGAACGCCGCCCACGAGGTCACCCAGTGGATGCTCACCAAGAACCAGGTGCCGCTCGGGGTGATTTACAAGGTCGAGGGCCGGAAGACCCTGGCCGACGAGGTCGCCGAGGTCCAGGAGAAGGCGCGGGCGAAGAAGGTCTACCAGGACGTCCGCGAGCTCATCGAGCAGTTCCGCTAAAGGAAGTGCTCCTAAGCTGGGGCCCGGGCGTCCGGGCCCCTTGTGCTTGCTCTGCGGCACAGGTTGGGCATGAAACGCGGGTTTCGAACGCACGGACCCTGTGCTCTTGGGACCGTGCTATTCAACTCGGTTGGGATCGCCCTCCGATCTCGACTTACCCGAGCGCAGGGCCGCTCCCTGGGGCGTGGTTGGGTCACGCTGGCGGTCGCAACCCGGGGTTTGGCTTTTGCCTACGGCATGCTGCGTCCCACAAGGATCGTGCGAAGAGATTGGCGGGAGATCGAGCCCTTCCGGCTGGCGGCCTGACCCTTGTGCGTTTGCCCGAAGTCCCCTAACCTTTCTTTAGCGGGCGGTTAGCTCAGCTGGCCAGAGCGCCCGCCTTACAAGCGGGAGGTCACTGGTTCAAGTCCAGTACCGCCCACCACGGTAGGAAAGGTCCGGAGAGCTCCGGGCCTTTTCGCTTTCCTTCGGCCATCACCTCCAACTTATAGCCGAGGCGTTCAGGAAAGGCCGAGTGGCGTAGCCAGTAAAGTGGAAGTGCACCCGGTCGTCGCGGTCCAGGACGGGCTTGGGCCCCCTGACCTCACCGACGGTGAAGCCCCTCTCGGCAAGCTTGGCGAACTTCCGCTTGCGGTTTGCGATCACGAGTTTGCCGAGGATCAAGATGCGGCAGGTCTGCCTACCGGCTACGGATTACCTCCAAAGCCCGGGTCACCGACACGATCTCCGTTTTCCCATAGCGGCCGAGCGGCAAGAGGTGCTGCCGGTCGCCACTAATAAGCAGGTCTGCCTTGGCCGCCACCGCGGTGCCGAGGATGGGAAGGTCCGCTGCATCGGCGAGCACCCGGCGGGGAACCGGCGCAGGCCGTACCACCCGAGCCACGGCTTGAATCTCGGCGTACCAATCCTCAAAGCGCGCGCCCGGCTTGCGTTTGAACTTCGGATACTCGGCGACGCGGCGCAACTCTTCAAGCTGGTACTTCGAGGTGTAAAGGGTGTAGTGGCCTTCGAGCGCCAAAACGAGGAGCCACGCGGCCTTCGAGCCCGGCCACCAAATTCCGCTGATGTAGACGTTGGTGTCGAGAACGACCCGCAAGGTTAGTGCCCTTTGCGGGTGCGGCGAAGCTGTTTGCGCGCCCAGGTGAGAGCCTCGTCGGCCTCCCGCATGGCCCGCTCCTCTTCTTCCTCGCTGAGCGGGCGAGCGTGCTTGACCTCGGCGACGAGGCGCTCCCGGCGCAGGGCTTCGTCGAGCAAAAGGCGAAGAGCCGCCTCCCGGGAGAGCCGCTTGCGCCGGCGGAAGGCCTCGAACCGCTCGAAGGTTTGCTCGGAGACTTCCAGAAGCTTCACCATTCCCATTATACGGGCTCCTTTTCATGTTGGTAACGAGTGGACAGGGCGATTTCGGCGAGGCGGGTTAGCCTGGGGTGGGATGCGCGAACTTTTGGAAGGTGCCTTTCTTCACGCCGTTTCCGCCACCGACCCCGAGCGACGGGTCCGGGAGGCGCTCGGGGAGGCGCCCGAGCGGGCCCACGTCCTCGCCGTCGGTAAGGCGGCGGGGCCCATGCTCGCCGCCGCCGAGGCCGTCTGGAGGGGCCTCGAGGGCTTCGGGGTGACGCGCTACGGCCACCGCCGCCCCACCCGCCTGCCGCTTTTCGAGGCCGGGCACCCGGTGCCCGACGAGGCCTCGGTGCGGGCGGCCGAGCGGGCGCTTGAGCTTGCCCGCTCGCTCGGGGAGGGCGACACCTTGCTCGTGCTCCTCTCGGGCGGAGGCAGCGCGCTGCTCGCCGCCCCCTGGGGCGTGAGCCTCGAGGAAAAGCAGGCCCTCACCGAGGCCCTTTTGAAAAGCGGCGCTACCATCCACGAGATCAACGCGGTAAGGAAGCACCTCTCCCGCGTCAAGGGGGGTCGGCTCGCCGAGGCCGCCTACCCCGCCCGGGTGATCGCGCTCGTCTATTCCGACGTGCCCGGGGACGACGTGAGCGTGGTCGCCTCCGGGCCCACCGCCCCCGACCCGACCACCTTCGAGGACGCGCTGGCGGTGCTCGATAAATACGGCCTGGCGTTCCCGAAGGCCCGGGCCCACCTCGAGGCCGGCGCCCGGGGCGAGCTGCCCGAGACCCCGAAGCCGGGGAGCCCAGTCTTTTCCCGGGTGGAGAACCGGGTGATCGCCGGCAACGCCGACCTGCTCCGAGCGGCGGCGGCGTACCTCGAGGCCCGGGGCCACCGCACCTTGATCCTCTCCGACCGCTTCACCCTCGAGGCCCGGGACCTCGCCCGCGCCCACGCCGAGATCGTGGAGAGCGCCCGGGCGCGGGGGCTTCCCCTTACGCCCCCCTTTTTCCTGCTCTCGGGAGGGGAGGCCGGCGTGCGGGTGGTGGGCGAGGGG
>JALVVO010000039.1 GCA_027023345.1 Thermaceae bacterium | reverse complement strand
CGGGAAGGCCGAGGACCGAGAAGATGCCGCCGCCGATCATGCCACCGACGCCGATGGCCAAAAGCTCCTTCTTGCCGAGCTTTTCCCCGGGCTCGAGCTTGCGAGGGGTCTTCCGCACGGGTCCAGTCTACGCGCCGAGGGCCCGGGCGAGGGCGAAGGCCGCCCGGTCGGCCCCCGGCGGCAGGGCGAGCATCGCCCCCACCCCGGGGGCGATGGGGAAGGAGAGCGCCGGCCCTTTCAGGAAGTTGAAGAACATCGTGTTCCGGAGCACCCGGGCGTTCGTCCGCCGGAAGGCGGCGGGGTCCGCGAGCACCGAGCAAGGCGGGGGCAGGATCGGGACGGTGGGGGCGAGCAGGGCGTCGTAGCCGGCGACCTCGCGCCAGAACGCCGCCGGCCAGGCCCGGTGGGCGGCGAGGACCTCCCGGTAGTCGGCCTCGGAAAAGCGCTCGGCCTCCAGGATCCGCTCCACCACCCGGGGGTCCATCCGCCGCCCCTCGCGCCGGGCGAGCTCCCCCCAAAGCCGGTAGGCCTCGTGGGCGGCGAGGGGACCGTGGGCGCGGTAGAGGGCGAGGATCTCGGAAAAGACCGGAAGCGCCGCCCGCTCGAGGCGGTGGCCGGCGCCTTCAAGGCGGCCGACGAGGGCAGAAAAGGCCCGCTCCACTTCGGGCGCAAGGCCCTTGAGGAGCGCCTCCGGAACGAGCAAGCGGAGCGGACGTCCGGGGGGCTCGGGGAAGGCCTCCCCGGGCCGGCCGACGAGGGCGGAAAAAAGCCGCCAGAGCCCCCCGAGGTCGGCGGCCAGGGGCCCCACCACGTCGAGGGTGGGGGAAAGGGGGACCACGCCCTCGGTGGGCACGAGCCCGTTCGTGGGCTTATAGCCGTAGATCCCCTGGAAGGCGGCGGGGATCCGCACCGAGCCGCCGGTGTCGGTGCCCACCGAAAGCCGCACCCGCCCGAGCGCCACCGCCGCCGCCGCGCCCGAGGAGGACCCCCCGGGAAGCCGGCCCGAAAACCGGGGGTTTTCCGGGGTGCCGTAGTGGGGGTTCTGGCCCAGGCCGGAGTAGGCGAGCTCGGTCATGTTGGTGCGGCCGACGATCCGGGCCCCGGCGCGAAGCAGGCGGCGAACGACCAAAGCGTGCCGGGCGGCAGGCGCGGCTTCCCGCAGCACCCTCGTGCCCGCGGTGGTGGGCAGGCCGGCCACCGCGAGGTTGTCCTTGATGGCCACCGGCTCGCCCCCCAAAGGCCCGCGCCCCGGCAGGAGGGCAAAGCGCCAGACGAAGACCGCCTCAGCCACCCTGGGCCTCCCGCACCCGATCGAGCAACTCCCGATCGCTTTTGTAGCGAAGGCGCTCGGCCGCTTCCTCGAGGGGAACCCACGCCACCCCCTCGACCTCCCAGTCGGGCTCCTTCACCCGGCGGATCGGGCGCATCAGGAACCAGTCCACCGTCTTCTTGACCCGCTTGCCGTCCCGCACGAACCAGTAGGTGACCTGGCCCAAGGGCGCCACGATCTCGGCCTCGTAGCCGGTCTCCTCGAAGACCTCGCGGAGCGCGGCCCGCTCAGGGCTCTCCCCCGGCTCCACGAGCCCCTTGGGGAAGGTCCAGACCTCCTCCCCCTTGAGGTTTCTCGTGCGGATGAGCAGGACCTTGCCGTCCTCAAGGAGCACGCCGCCCGCCGAGTGTTCCCTCAGGACCGGCACAGAAGCCTCCGGAAGGTAAGGGCGTTCTTCGGTGCGTGGCCGAGGTCGGTGTTGTTGAAGTAGGCGTAGGCGGGCCGGCCCCGGGCGGCCTCGGCCCAGCGCAAGAGCTCTTCCTCGGGGTAGTCGTCCTTGTACCAGGCGCGCCTTCCGTGAAAGCGGAGGTAGACGAAGGCGGTGTCCACGAAGGCGTCGGGGAGCCCGGGCGCGCTCACCGAGACGAACGCCACCCCGGCCTCGCGCAGGGCCTTGTAGACCGCCTCGTCCCACCAGGAGGCGTGGCGGAACTCGATCGCGTTCTGGAACCCCGGGTCCAGAGCGGCTAGGATCCGCTCGAGGTGCTCGGGCCGGTAGCGGAAGGAGGGGGGAAGCTGGAAGAGCACCGGCCCGAGCTTCTCCCCAAGCCCCGAGACCACCTCGTAGAAGTCCCGCACCCGGGCGGGATCGGCGAACTTCTTCAGGTGGGTGATCTCCCGGTGCGCCTTCACCGCGTAGAGGAAGCCCTCCCCCGCCTCGCGGTACCAGCGGCGCACTGCCTCCCGGGTAGGGAAGCGGTAGAAGCTCGCGTTCACCTCGACGGTGTCGAACCGCTCCTGGTAGTAGTCGAAAAAGCGCCCTAGGGGAAGGTCCTCAGGGTAAAAGACCCCCCTCCACCCGCGGTAGAAGTACCCGGAGGTGCCCACCCGGCAGACCTCGGCCATTAGCTCCAGGATACCGCGATAGAATCCCGGCATGGACGCGAAAGGCTGGGTTCGCCGGGCGATCGAGCGCCTGGGCTGGGCCACCGAGCGGGAGATCCTGCGCTACCTCGACGAAGCCGGGGAGGAGCTCTCCAGAAAGGAGCTCAAGGACGCCCTCGCGGCCTTGCTCGCCGAGGGCGCGATCGAGCAAAAGGGCGAGCTTTTCCGCATCCAAAAGAAAACCGGAGCCCGCGAGGCCTTCGACCGGCTCTTCGGGGAGGGCTAGCTCCCCGGGCACGGCCCCGCGTCGCCTGCGTCCGGGCGGCGCAGGTTATCTATTGACAGGCTAGTATTCTAGGCGGATAATGCGCATGAAAGGTTAGGTGGTTCGTATGAGGAATATTGCAGGAAGCCTAGTCATCTCGCTCGTCCTGGCCCTCCTGGTCGGCCTCGGGGCCGGCGCCTACATCCAGGCGTCGCGCTCCCAGGCGGCGCTCGTCGCGGTGCCGCCCTCGCCGGTGGTGCTCTCGGCGACCTACAAGCCGGACAAGAAGCAGGTGGTCCTCGAGGTCCATAACCCCGGCTACCTCCCCCTCCTCCTCGTGGACCAGAGCGTGGTCTTCACCCCGGGCCCCGAGTCCAAGGAAAAGGCCTACGCGCTCGCGGCGGTGCCCCTGAACCTCACCCTGCCGGCGGGGCAGACGGCCCGGGTCACCCTGGCGCTAAAGCCCGAGAGCGAGGCGCTTAAGGCCGGGGACGTGGTGGCCGGCACCGTCACCTACACCCACCCGCTCTCCCCCGACCTCTACGCCGTCACCCACCTCTTCAAGTACGGGGAGGAGAAGCGATGAGGAAGGCCCTGGCTTGGCTTTGGTTCTTGCTCCTCGCCCTCTTCCTCTTCTTCGGCGCCTCCCTCTTCGCGAGCGCGACCCCGGAGGAGCTCGCCTTCGCGCTCGGGCTCTTCGGCTTCCTCCTGCTCGCGAACCCCCTCCTTTTCGGCTACGCCGGGCTGCTTGGCTTCCTCACCGAGGTCCAGGCGGGCACCGCGCGGCCCGAGCGGGTGGCCGAAGCGACCCGCACGCCCCTTGCGCTGCTCGAGAACCTCGCCGGCGTCGCCCTCGCCGCTTTCTGGATGCGCGAGCTCGCCCCCTACCGCTACGCCTACTACGGGCTCTTCCTGCTCCTCTTGCTGGTGGCGCTCGCACCCCAGCTCGCGGGCGGACTCGTCTTCACGGGCGTGCTCACCGGCGTGCTCTGGGGGGCGGCGGTGCCCACCGTCTTGGTCTTCGGCCTCGAGCTCGTCACCCTGGCCCGGGTCGCGGCGCTCGCCCAAACGGCCTAAGCGATGTTCCCCCTAGGCGACAGCGAACCCCACGGTCCGGCCCCCCTCACCCGGCTCCTGGTGGCGGCGAACGTCCTCGTCTTCCTCTGGCAGGCGCTCGGAGGGCCGGACCACCTGGCCTATACCGTCCAGGCCTACGGCTTCGTGCCCGCGCGCTTCTTCGCCAATCCCCTCGCCGAGTTCCCCCGGATCTTCACCGCCATGTTCCTCCACGGCGGCGTCGCCCACCTCGTGGGGAACATGTGGTTCCTCTGGGTCTTCGGCCCCGGGGTCGAGGACCGGCTCGGCCCCGGGCGCTACCTCTTCCTCTACCTCGCCGCCGGGGTGGGCGCGGCCCTCGTCCAGGCGGCGGCGATGCCGGCAAGCCCCGTCCCCATGGTGGGGGCCTCGGGGGCGATCTCGGGGG
>JALVVO010000038.1 GCA_027023345.1 Thermaceae bacterium | reverse complement strand
GAGGGGGTTCCGGTCCGCGCCACGTGCTCCTCGAGCTCAGGGGGCGGGGCGCCCTCGAGGTGGAGCCGAACCCGGCTCGCGGTGAGGATGTCGGCGGGGAAGCGAAAGCGGCGGAGGAGCTCGTAGACCCGCCGGGTCGCCTCCTCGGAAAAGGGGTGAAGTCGGGCGGGCTCACCGAGGGCCGAGCTGAGGAGGCCTCCGTCGGAAAAAGCGTGGAGGCCCCTTTCATTGAGCCGGCGGGCGGCTTCGAGGGCAAACCCCGCCGCAAGCCGCCCGGTGTTCACCGCGAGGCGATAGCCCGCCTCCTTGAGCTCCCTCAGCGCGGCCTCGGCCTCGGGGACGAAACGGCCTTCTACCAGCAGGGTGCCGTCCAGGTCGAAGGCGACTAGGGCCTTAGGCGCCATACCGCCTCCAGGGCTTCGGCGAGCCCGCATTCGTCAGCCGGGGGCACCACCCGGCGGGCGGCCCGCTTGACCTCCTCCGGGGCGTTCCCCATGGCCACGCCGAAGCGGACCGCGCGCAAGAGCTCGAGGTCGTTCTTCCCGTCGCCGATCGCGGCCGCCTCGCGTCCAAGCTCCACCCCGAGCGCCTCGGCCACGTACCGGGCGGCTTTGAGCTTGCCCACCCCGGGGGCGGTGAGCGAGGCGTAGACGATCCCCGGGGTGGCCGGGCTGGTGGCCTCGTGCAGGTCGAGGCCGAGCCCCTCTACCGCCCCGCGAAGCCACCGCCAGCGGTCCTCGGGGACCACGAACTGCGCCCGGACCACCGGGGCCTCGAAGAAGACCGCGTGGAGGTCGCGGAACTCGGGGTCCACGCCAATCAGCTCGGCGTGGGCCCTAAGCTCGGCGGCCTCGCGCTCGGCGAAGAACCCGCCCCCGGCGGCGTAGGCCTCGAGCACCGCCGCCTCCGCCCGGGCCAGGTCCACGGCCCGGTGGTAGGGGGTCTGGGGCAGCGGCCAGGCCCGGGCCACGCGCCCCTCGCCGTCGAGCACCACCGCCCCCGACTGGAAGATGTGGAACCCCCGGGGGTCGAGCCGCCGGGCGAACTCGAGGGTCCGCCCCCGCCCGAGCCGCCCGGTGGAAAGGCTCAGACGAAGCCCCCGCCGCCGCGCCTCCTCGACCGCTTGCCAGGCGCAGTCCGGCACCCCCTGGCTTCCTACCAGGGTGCCGTCGGCGTCCACGAAGACCAGGCGGATCATCGCTCGAGCACGCCCCGCTCCACGATCGCCGCGCCGCCGCCCACGTAGACCGCGTAGGGCTCGCCGCTCGCGGTGTACTCCACCCGCACGCGGACCTCGCCGGGCACCCCGAGGTGGTGGCCCTGGAGCACGGTGATCACCACCTCGCCCTCCCGCCTCGGCACCACCCCGGCGCGGGCGAGCAACGCGGCGAGCGCGCCGTTCGCGCTTCCCGTGACGGGGTCCTCGGGGATGCCTAGGGCGGGGGCGAAGTCGCGGGCGTAGTAGGTGCGGGGGCCCATCGGGGCGTAGGGGTGGAAGGTGGCGACCCCGAGCCGCTGGGAGAGCTCGGCGAGCCGCTCGAGGTCGGGCTCGAGCGCGTCCACCATGCCCGGCGCCACCATCGGCAAGAAGAGCGACCAGAGCCCGGCGTAGGCGGTGCCCACCGGGAGACCGCGGTGCAGGTAGCGCTCGTCGGCTCCCAGGGCTTCCATGACCTCCCGGAGCTCGGCGTAGGTGGGCGGGTCCCGGAAGCGGGGCGCGGGCTCCCGCATCACCGCCTCCACCGGCTCGTCGCCCCGGTAGCGGATCTCGACCGGCACCGTCTCCCCCGGGGTGCGGAAGAAGAGCTTCTCGCTTCCCGCCTCGGCCAGGCCCTCCTGCAAAAGCACGAGCGCCAGGGCGATGGTGGCAGCGCCGGCGAACTCGATCTCCCCCTCGGGCGTGAGGTAGCGCACCTCGAAGACGTTGCTCCCGCCCCCGGTGACGAGCGCCGCCTCCCGCACCCCGAGCCGGGAAACCAAGGCCGTGGCCTCGTCCTCGCCGAGCCCGCGGGCGTCGGGGAAGACCGCCACCCGGTTGCCGGTGCCCGGGGTACGGGTGAAGGCGTCCACCAGGAGGTAGGGGAGCTTCATACCACCACCTTGAGCCCGAGCTCCCTGAGCTGCTCCTCGGCGACCGGGCTAGGGGCCCCGGTCAGGGGGTCGCGGCCGGCCTTGTTCTTGGGGAAGGGGATGACCTCGCGGATCGAGGGGCTATCGGTCATCAGGGCGAGCAGCCGGTCGAGCCCCCAGGCGATGCCCCCGTGGGGCGGGGCGCCGTAGGTCAGGGCCTCGAGGAAGAACCCGAACTTGGCCTCGGCCTCCTCCTCGGAGATCCCCAGCACCTCGAACATCCGCTTTTGCAGGTCCATGCGGTGGATGCGGATCGAGCCCCCGCCGATCTCGACCCCGTTCAGGACGAGGTCGTAGGCGAGGGCCCGCACCCGGCCGGGGTCCGTGTCGAGCAGCTCCAGGTCCTCGGGATGGGGCATGGTGAAGGGGTGGTGCATGTAGGTCCAGCCCTCGGCCTCGTCGTCCCACTCGAGCAGGGGGAAGTCCACCACCCAGAGGAAGGCGTAGCCCTGGCGGGGGATCTCGAGCAGCTCGGCGAGGGCCAGGCGCACCGCGCCGAGGGCAAAAAGGGCCGTTTCCCAGCGGTCGGCGACGAAGAGGAGGGTCTCGCCCGGCCTCGCCCCGAGCACTTCAGGAGCGTTTTGGGGCAAGAAGCGCGCGATCCCGCCCGAAAGTCCCTTTTCCTCGACCCGGGCCCAGGCGAGGCCCTTGGCGCCGTGGCGCTTCGCCTCCTCCTCGAGCTTTTCGATCTGCTTCCGCGAAAGCGCCGCCGGGGCCACTAGGGCCCGCACCACCCCGCCAGAAGCGAGGACGCTCTTGAAGGCGCGGAACTCGCCAGGCTCGAAAAGCGCCTCGGCGGGCCGGATCTCGATTCCGAAGCGAACGTCCGGCTTGTCGGAGCCGTAGCGCTCCATTGCCTCGCGGTAGGGGAGGCGAGGGAAGGGGGTCTCGACCTCGACCCCGAGGACCTCCTTGAAGACGTGGGCAAGGAGCCGTTCGTTCAGCGCGTAGATGTCCTCGGGCTCGACGAAGCTCAGCTCCATGTCGAGCTGGGTGAACTCGGGCTGGCGGTCCTTGCGAAGGTCCTCGTCGCGGAAGCACTTCGCCAGCTGGAAGTACCGGTCCACCCCGGCCACCATCAGCATCTGCTTGAAGAGCTGGGGGGACTGGGGCAGGGCGAAGAACTTGCCGGGCTCAAGCCGCGAGGGAACCAAAAAGTCCCGCGCGCCCTCCGGCGTGCTCTTCGTGAGCTCGGGGGTCTCGACGTAGAAAAACCCCTCCCGGTCCAAGAAGTCCCAGATCGCCTTCTCCACCCGGTGGCGGAGGCGGAGCCGGTCCATCATGCCCTTTCGCCGCAGGTCGAGGTAGCGGTACTTGAGCCTGAGCTCCTCGTTTACCTCCGGGTCGCCCTCGCCCCGCCAGCCGGCGTCCACCGCGAAGGGCGGGGTCTTGGCCTCGGAGAGGACCTCGAGCGCCTCGACCGCGACCTCGACGGCGCCGGTCTTGAGCCTGGGGTTCCTCTGGTCCTCGGGACGGGGCCGGACCGTGCCCTCGACGCGCACCACGTACTCGCCCCGTACCCGCTCGGCCTCGGGGAAGGCCGGGGAGGAAGGGTCCACCACCGCCTGGACGATCCCCTCCCGGTCGCGGAGGTCCAGGAAGATCAGGCCGCCGAGGTCCCGCCTCCGGTTGACCCAGCCCTCGAGCACGACGCGCTCGCCTACGTTCGCCTCGCTCAGTTCGCCGCAGTAATGGGTGCGTCTCACCGCTCCGCCTCCAACCAACCCTTGAGTGCCTCGCGGGGGAGCTCGGTCTGCTCCCCGGTGGCGAGGCGCTTTATCGAGATCGTACCCCGCGCCCGCTCCCCCTCGCCTAAAAACCCCACGAAGCGGGCCCCGCGCTTTTCGGCCTCCTTGATCCCCTTTCCGGGGCGGCGCGGCTGGTAGGCGAGCTCGACCCTATGCCCGGGCCTGAGCGCCTCGGCGAGGGCGAGGGCTTCGGCTACCGCGGCCTCGTCCAGGGGCACCAAGAAGAGGTCGAGGCCAGGGGGCGGGGGCGCCGGGATCCCCTCGGCCTCTAGGGCCAGGATCAGCCGGTCGGTGCCCACCGCCCAG
>JALVVO010000037.1 GCA_027023345.1 Thermaceae bacterium | reverse complement strand
CGGGCCGGAGCACGCCGCGGGCGCTCGCCAGGAAGTCGGCGTAGAGCCAAAAGAGGTTCTCCGAACGGCCGAGGCGCTTGCCGTACGGGGGGTTGGCGATCACGTAGTCGAAGGTGCCGGGCTCGAGCCGCGCCTCGAGCCGGCGGGCGTCCCCCTCCAGGAACCGCACCCGCCCCGCCACGCCGGCGGCGGCCGCGTTGGCGCGGGCCCCCGCCACCGCCTTGGGGTTCTTGTCAAGGGCGACGACCTCGAGATCGGAAAAGACCTGGGCGGCCTCGATGGCGAGGGTCCCCGAGCCGGTGAAAGCGTCGAGCAGCCGCCCGCCCCGGACGCCGAGCAGGTGAAGGAGGCCGTAGGCCACGCTGGTCTTGAGCGAGGCCGGGGGCGCGTAGACCTTGGGGTAGCGCAAGGAGAGCGCGCGGTCGGTGAGCTGGTAGCCGAGGAAGATCGCGTCCTCGAAGAGGTCCACCCGGACCCGGAGGTCGGGGGCCTCGAGGTCCACCGGGGCCCGGTAGCGCTCGACTAGGAGGGCGCCGTAGGCGCGCTCGAGCTCCGGGCTCTTGAAGGCGTGGCGGCCCCGCCGGTGGACCCGAACGGCGAAGCGCACCCCGGGGCCGAGCCCGAAGAGCTCAAAGCGGGAAAGCGACGCGAGCGCGGCCTCGAGGGTGGGGGCGGCGAGCCGCGCCCGGCCCAGAAAGCGCACCACGTGATGCACCGAGCGGAGCGAGAAGAGCGGCGCCTCCTCCGCCGCCTCCGCGAGCACCAGCCCGGGGTAGCCGAAGGGCCGGGCCTCGCCCGAAAGCCCCCGGGCGGCGAGCTCGGCCAGGGCCACGTCCTCGAGGCCGGGGTCCACGGTCAGGAGCAGGCGCACCCATTCATTATGCTGGGAGGGAATGAAGCCCTGGAAGCGCCTCTCGCTGGAGGATCTGGTCACCGAGCCCGTGCACATCGTCAGGGAACGGCTCCTCACCCACGCCGGGGCGGAGATCACCTACATCTACCGGCCGGGGCCGGTGGAGGCGGTCTTCGTGCTGCCGGTGACGCCGGCGAGGACCGCCTTCCTGGTGCGCCAGTACCGCCACCCCACCGGCAAGTTCCTGCTCGAGGTCCCGGCCGGCAAGGTGGACGAGGGCGAGACTCCAGAAGCCGCCGCCCGCCGCGAGCTCAAGGAGGAGGTGGGGGCCGAGGTGGGCGAGCTCATCGCCCTTCCCCCCTTCCACCCCCAGCCCTCCTTCAACGCGGTGGTCTTCCGCCCGTTCCTGGCGCTCTCGGCCCGGCGGGTGAGCGAGCCCGAGCTCGAGCGTTCCGAGCTCCTCACCCCGCTCGAGCTCCCCCTCGCCGAGCTCTACCGCAAGCTGGACGCGGGCGAGATCGAGGACGGGCCCACCGCCCTCACCCTCTTCTACGCCCGCCCGCGCCTCAAGCGCCTGGCCCTGCTCGACTGAGGGCGATCAGGTAGCGGGCGAGCCAGGGGGCCACCAAGAGGATCGTCACCACCCGTACGAAGTGCATCGCCGCCACCACCGCGCCCTTGCCTCCCTCGCCCTCGGCCACCACGCTCATCACCGAGATCCCCCCGGGGACGAAGCCGAAGAGCGCGCTCACGGCGTCGAGCCAGCCCAGGCGGACCACCAGGAAGCTAAGCAGCGCCCCCACCAGGAGGAAGGTGGCGACGCCCAAGAGGGCCACCGGCAGGACCCGGAGGAGCACCGGCAGGAGCTCCCGCCGGGCGGAGAAGCCGATCATCGCCCCCACCAAGAGCTGGATCGAGACCCCGGCCCAGCCCGGGAGCTCGGCCCGGGGCGCCCCGGAGAAGTTGTAGAGGGCGCCTCCCACCATCGCCCCCACCACCGCGCCCCCGGGCACGCGCAGGTGGTGCGCGAGAAGACCGGCGGCCACCGCGACGAGAAGGCCTGGCCCAAGCCCCTGCATGCCCCCATGCTAGCCCCTCGGGAGGGTGACAAAAACCCTTGGAAACGCTAAAATATACCTTCGGGAAGGGGGCGCGGTCGCGCCCTCCCCTAAAAGGAGGGTGAGGAAAGTCCGGGCACCGTAGGGCAGGGTGCCAGGTAACGCCTGGGCGCCGTAAGGCGACGGAAAGTGCCACAGAGAACAGACCGCCGATCCGCCTTCCCTCGGGGAAGGGTCATGGAGGCAAGGGTGAAACGGTGGGGTAAGAGCCCACCAGCACCCCGGGAGACCGGGGTGGCTCGGCAAACCCCACCCGGTGCAAGGCCGTGTGCGGGGAGGGCTTGCCCGGCCCGATCGCACCCGCGAGAGCTGGCCGCTTGAGGCCACGGGCGACCGTGGTCCCAGATAGATGACCGCGCACGACAGAACCCGGCTTACACCCCTTCCCGCCGGGCCCTTCGGGGCCCGGTTCCTTTTACCCCCCCGTTTGGGGGTGGGGAGTCGGGGTCAACTTGTGGTAAATCAACAGGTAGAAGTGGGAAAATGTGTTAACCTCTCCCATGAGAGGGAAGCGAGGACGTATCCATGCCGTACGGCGAGTTCAGCTACAACCTCGACGACAAGGGCCGGGTGGTCATCCCGCCCCCTTTCCGCGAGTTCGTCGCCGACGGCATGGTGCTGACCCGGGGGCTCGAGGGCGGGCTCTACGTCTTCCCCCTCGGGGTCTGGAACGCCATCGAAGAGGAGCTCGAGAAGCTCCCCCTAACCGACGCCGACGCCCGTCGCTTCGTGCGCTTCTTCTACATGGGGGCGCACAAGACCCGGATGGACAAGGGCGGGCGCGTGCTCATCCCCCCCACCCTTCGCCAGTTCGCCGGGCTCGAGGGGGGCGTGATCGTCGCCGGCGCCCCCAAGAGGCTCGAGATCTGGTCGGAGGACCGCTGGTGGCAGGAGATCCGCCAGGCCATGGCCAACCCGCCGATCCCCGAGCGGCTTAAGGACCTCGGACTATGACCATGACCCTCGCCCACCGCCCGGTCCTGCTCGAAGCGACCCTGGCCGCCCTGGAGCCGGAGCCGGGGAAGGTGATCGTGGACGCCACCTTCGGCGGAGGCGGGCACACCGGGGCGCTCCTCGCCTCGGGGGCGCGGGTGATCGCGCTGGACAAGGACCCCGAGGCGATCGCCCGGGGGCGGGCCCACTTCGCGGACGAGGAACGGCTGGACCTGATCGAGGCCGACTTCCGCGAGCTCGAGCGGGTCCTGGACGGGCTTGGGCTCGAGCGGGTGGACGGCGTGCTCGCCGACCTCGGGGTCTCGAGCTACCACCTGGACGACCCCCGTCGGGGCTTCTCCTACCGCCTGGAGGGCCCCCTCGACATGCGCATGGGCAGGGGCGAGCTCACCGCCGCCGACGTGGTGAACGCCTTCGACGAGGAGGAGCTCGCCGAGATCCTCCGGCGCTACGGCGAGGATCCCGCCGCCCGCCGGATCGCCCGGGCCATCGTCCGCGCCCGCCCCCTTCGCACCACCACCGAGCTCGCCGAGGTGGTGCGCCGCGCGGTGGGCTACCGCCGCGCCGGCCACCCCGCCCGCAAGACCTTCCAGGCCCTCCGGATCTACGTGAACGACGAGCTCGGGGCGCTGAGGGCGCTGCTCGAGGCAAGCGCGCGCCGCCTCGCCCCGGGAGGCCGGCTCGCGGTGATCAGCTTCCACTCGCTGGAGGACCGCGAGGTCAAGCGCTTCCTTCGGGAAAGCCCCGAGTTCGAGCCGCTCTTTAAAAAGCCCGTCGTGCCGCGTCCCGAGGAGGTGGCCGAAAACCCGCGGGCGCGAAGCGCCAAGCTCCGGGTGGGGGTGCGCCGGTGAGGACGGTGGTGCTCCGCTGGGGCTTTTTGCTCGCCGGGCTGCTCGTTGCCCTCGCCCTCCTTGGGGCCGGCGCCCAGGAGCGGCGCCGGACCCTCCTCGCGCTCCGGGCCGAGCACGCGGCCCTCACCGCCCGCGTCGCCGAGCTCGAGGCCGCCCTCGCCGAGCGCAAAAACCCCAAGCGGGTGCTCGACTGGGCGAAGCGCGCGGGCTTCGTCCCCCTCGCCGAAGGGAGGTGGGCGCGGTGAACCCCGCCGGGCTCCGCCGGACCTGGGTGGCCGGGACCTTCGCCCTCGGCTGGGCACTGGTCTTCGCCTACGGCGCCCTGTTCAGCGCCTCGGTGGCCTTCGGCGCCGTGGCCGTCGGGGTGCTCGAACCCCACGTCGACCTGGTCACCGCCTTCATGTCCTCGCTGGCCTCCGTGGCCAACGTCGGCCCCGGCCTGGGC
>JALVVO010000036.1 GCA_027023345.1 Thermaceae bacterium | reverse complement strand
CGGTGGGCGGGCGGGGCTTCGGGGCCCACGCCACCCCCGGCCACGCGGTGCACCACCACGTCTGGGCGCTCGGGGACGCCGTCTTCACCGGCGACGTCGCCGGGGTGCGGCTCGGCGGGGGTCCGGTGCTCCCGCCCTGCCCCCCGCCGGACATCCAGCTCGAGGACTGGCGGGCCTCGATCGCAAAGCTCCGGGCGCTCCCCGCAGACACCCTCTACCTCACCCACTTTGGCGCCTACCGGGACAAGGGGCCGATGCTCGAGGAGCTCGAGGCGAGGCTTTCGGACTGGGGCGCGTGGGTGCGGGACCGGCTCAGAGAGGGCCTTTCTCCCGAGGCGATGGTGCCCCTCTTCGAGGCCAAGGTGCGGGAAGAGCTCGCCGCCGCTGGCCTCGGCGAGGAGGCGATCGCCCGCTACGAGGCGGCAAACCCCAGCGCCTACTCGGTCTTTGGCCTCGTCCGCTACTGGCAGAAGCACCGCCCGGAGGCGCTTTGACCGCGGTCTTCGACCTCGAGGGCACCCTCACCGCCGGCGAGACCTGGAAGGGGCTCGCCCGCTACCTCCGCGCCCACGGGAGGAGGGCCGAGTACGACCGCTTCTTCGCCCTCCACTTACCCGGGGCGCTCCTCGCCAAGGCGGGGCTCTTGCCGAGGCGCTGGTACCAAAACGTCTGGATGCGGGACCTCGCCGGCCTGCTCCGGGGCCTAGACGAGGCCGCCCTTCGCGAGGTGGCCGAGGGGGTGGTGGAGGAGGAGCTCTGGCCGAAGCGAAAGGAGCGGGTGGTGGCGCGGCTTTTCGACCACCTCGACCGGGGGCACCGGGTGGTGCTGGCCTCCGGCACCTACGAGCCGGTGCTTAGGGCCTTCGCCCGAAGGCTCGCTCCCGAGGTCGAGGCGCTCGGGACCCCGCTCGAGCTCCGGGAGGGCCGCGCCACCGGCCGCCTCGCCGGACCGGTCAACGTGGGCCGGAGGAAGGCAGAACGGGTCCGGGCCTGCCTCGGCGGGGCCCCCGACTACGCCTACGGCGACACCCTCGCCGACCTGCCCCTCCTGCTCCTGGCCGCCCACCCGGTGGCGGTGGACCCCGACCCCCGCCTCCGGCGCGAGGCCCGGAGGCGGGGGCTCGAGATCCTCTAGCCGGCCGGTTCCTCGCGGGTGAACTTGGGGATTTGTTCGGGCTTGTGCGCCTTATCTCGGTACATCCGCTCGTCAACCCATCGGTAGGCGACCTGGAAGTCGAGGTCGGTGGCGTCCACCCAGCCTGAGGAGGCCCAAGGGAACTGCTTGCGCACCCGCGCGAGCATGGCTTCGGGGTCTTCGAGCCCCACGTGCAGCCCGGCGAACTCGTCGCCCCCGATGCGGTAGAGGGCGTCGGACTGCCGCAGGGCCTCGCGCAGGATCCGGGCGAACTTCTTGAGCACCCGGTCGCCGGCGGCGTGGCCATATTTGTCGTTAACCTTCTTGAGGTCGTTCACGTCCCAAAGGGTGAAAATGAGCCGCTTTTTCTCTCTCTTCGCGAGCGCCTGTAGTCGAGTGAAGTCCTCCTCGAGGGCCCGCCGATTCCGGAGCCCGGTCAAGGGGTCGGCGAGCGCCTGATCAAGCAGAACTTGGTGGAACTCGCGGAGCCGCGCGGTCATTCGGTAGTAGCCGAGCCCTAGGAGGCCGGCGAGCGACCAGAAGAGAAAGGCGATGGGGACGAGCGGGGGTTTCCTGATAAAGGGGAAGCCAATCACGGCGGCGAACAGGGCGGCGGCGGCGAAGCCCGGGGCTCCGACCATGGCGGTGGCGGTGTAGATGGGGAAGAAGGCGAGCAGGACGAAGAGCCCGGCGTGGCACTCAGGGGGGATCGCGGTGTCGGACTGCGCGGTGTAGAAGGCCAGGATGGGAAGCACCCCGAGGGCGTGCACCAGCCGAGACCAAAAGGGCCAGCGCCGCGAGGCCGCGTAGAGCGCGAGGGTCCAACCTAGGAAGAGGGCGTCGGTGTAGAGGTCGCCGCGGTGTTTCCAGGGGTACTGGGTGACCAGGGCGATCGCCAGGGCGGCGGCCATGACCCACCAGTAGTAGGCCCCCCAGTACCGCTCAAAGGGCTCCCGGATAAGGTCGCTCGAGCTCCGGCCGGCCATCCCTACACCCGCAGTCTAGGCCCCCCCGGGTCGGGGGGCTGTGCGTTTTGACCTGGCTTCAGGGTGCAGCCCCGGATGGCCGGTGGGAACCCCCTTTTAGGGGGTAGGGCTCGGTCCCCGTGAGCAGGAGGACGACGCCGGGCCCCAGGACGAGGAGCGCCGCCTTCCCCTTCCGGGAGCAGGCGGGGTGCAAGGCGAGCTCCTCGCCCAGCCGGTGGGGCCCGGCGTAGAGGCCGAAGGGGCCGCCGGGCAGGAAGGCGACCTCGGGTCCCGGGGCGCACGGGGGAACCGGGACGGCGAGGCGGAGGAGCGGCGTGCCCCGTTCGGGCTCGGCGAGCCGGTAGTGGCCGATCGCCAGCCCGGCGGGCCCCTCGAGCACGCGAAGCCGCACCCGCCCGCGGGGAACGAGCCCGCGGGCGGCGAGCGGCGGCGCCAGCCGGAACCCGCAGCGCTCCCCGCCTTCGCGGGGGAGTTCCGGACGGGTCGCCGCCAGCAGCATCACCGCCTATCGCTCGGACTCGGCGCTGCGGAGCAAAAGCCCCACGTCGTCGTAGTCGGCGTCGATCCAGTCCTCGATGAGGAGCAAGATGCCCACCTCCTCGCCCTTTTGGTTGAGGGCCCGGTAGGCGCGAAAGCCCTTAGGTGCCTCGTTCCTGGCGTCCTCGCTGTAGGCGGTCTTGGTGCCGTAGTGCTCGTAGGTGTGGGCGAGGCCGAAGGGCCCCTCCGGCCGGAAGCGGGCCGAGGGCGGGGGGTTCAGGCAGGTGGCGGGTTCGAAGGCTCCCCGGTGCTCGATCAGGTAGGTGACCGCTTCGGGCTTTTCCGCGGGGTAGTAGCCGATCCGGTAGTCCCGGGCCGCCGTGGCCCCGCCGAGGAGGAAAAGCTCCACCTCGCCGCTCGCCAAAAAGCGCTCGTGGGGAAGCTCCTCCCCGGCCCGAAGACCGCAGAAGTCGGCCCGGCTGGGCGGGGCCGTCCCCTCCGAGGGGGGCCCGGCGGTGCCCAGCCGCTCGATCTTCAGGTCGTCGAGGAAGAAAGTGATGGCCTTGGGACCGATGCCAAAGCCGCCCTGGCGGTAGTCGGGGTCTTTCCAGACGAGGAGCTCGGTGCCGTCGAGCACCGCGCGGACAGCGCCGTCACCTTTTAGTTCGAAGACCAGGTCGTGCCAGTTGCCGTCCCGGAGGAAGGCCCGGCCCACGTCGCGGAGCTCGGGGCGGTCCACCAGGACGAAGGCCTGGTCCCCGGCCAGCTTCACGAGCTTGGCCCCCTCGAAGCCGAGCTGGAATTCCAGCGCCCGGCCCCCGGCCCCGTCCAGGAAGAGCCGCGCCCGGAGGTGGCTATCGGTGCAGCAGGCCTCCTGCACCTTGATCCGCATCGAGACGCGGTAGTCGGTCCAGTCCGGGCTCCCCGTGGTGAGGAAGCCCTCGCCGTAGCCGCCCTCGAGGCGCACCGCCTTGTCGAGCCGGCCCGAGGGGTCGAAGGCCTCGGTGACGCTTACCTTCTGCCAGTTGCCCTGGCGCAAAAGGCCGTAGCGGTCCGGCGCCACCACCGGCAGCACGGCCCCGGTGGGGTAAGTGGAGAAGTCGTCCGCAAAGGCGGTCCCGGGCTCGGGAAGCGGGTTCCCGGGCAGGACCTTGATCGCCGGCAGGCCGGCCTTCTTGCCGCTCTCCACCGCGGTCGCGCCCTGGGGCTTGGGCGCGCTCACCGGCACCGTCACCTTCACCCCCGGCACCGGCCGGACCTCGACCGCCGGCCGGGGGGCGCAGGCGGCGAGGAGGAGCAAGAGACCCATCCACCAGGGCCCTTTGGGGCGCTTTCCTTTCATACGCATCCCTCCCTTGGCAACCCCCTTCTAGCAGGCGCCGGGTTAAGCGAAGGTTAAGGCGCGGGGCCTCTGGCCCCGCGCCTTAGCCTGGCGTTCTCCAGCTACTGGGCGACGCACACGGTGTTGCCGTTGATCGTGATGCATACTTGGTCGGGGCTCCAGGCGATGGTTACGCTCCCCGTGTTCCCATCGCAGTCGGTGCCCGAGAAGCTTGCGTTGCCGGAGACGATCTTGCCGCCCTGGTAGTGCAGGTTGGTAAGCGTGACACTTAGGTGCCAGCCGTCTGCGCAGCTGGGACCGCTTGCGTCGAACTGCCCTTCCGCGGTCAGTGCGCCGTCGCCCCAGGGGTCGCTGGGATCGTCGGGGGTCCAAGTGCCGGTGAGGTCGTACTCCGCGGTGAAGGTGCCCTGGCCGGTCTCGATGGTCCAGCTTCCCTTGTAAGTGAAGCTGTACCCGCTCGAACCTTTCTCAAAGTCGTGCTGGGTAAGGGTCCAGGTCCAGGTGATGGTGCTTCCCCCAGCGCTAAAGGTCCAGATCACTTTCCCGCTCGCTTTGACGCCGGCGGTCGGGTCTGCGTCGTTTGGGTCCTGGACGTTGAGACTTTGAAACTCCCAGGAGCCGCTAACGGAGCCTTCGCTTCCGCTGTAGCTCCAGGTGCACTTACCGTTGAAGGTCGCGTTCACCGGAATGCCGTCGTCGTCGGCGTCGGAGAGGTTTCCGGCAGCGGTCACGCTGTCGCAGTTCCAGGTCGCGGTGTCGAGCGGCGCCACCCCGCTCGCGAACAAGAAGGGTGCGGTCGGTACCGGGACGCCGGCAAGGCCCAGCGGCTCGGCGATTCGATAAAGCTGAGCGTCGGCGGCTTGCAGCGTGGTGGCGACCTCTTGAGCCATAGCTTCGCCGCCCGCGTTCGGTGCGGTCTGCTGCCCGCAACCGGCCAGCAGGGCGAAGAGAAAGAGGCCGAACAAGAGACAGAACCTACGCATTCCCGTTCACCTCCGATCCCAAGCTAGGGGCACCTCGGTTAAGCTCAGGTTAAGTTTATGGCCCGGGGATATTTGTACCGGTCGGAGCTGGTGCGCCGGGTCGCAGAGGCGCTCCAAGAGGCCCCGGTGGTGGTCTGGGGCCCGCCGGGGTTCGGGAAGACCCTGCTTTTGAAGGAGGTCGCCCGGGCCCTCGACCTCCCCTACCGCACCGCCCCGGGCGAGGGGCCGGGGGCCTACGACCTCGGCCGGCCGCCGGGGGAGCTTGCCCCGGGCCAGCTGGTGGCGCTTCTTGAACGGCCCAGGGGGTTTACGGACGCGGTGGTCCTCGGCCCCGAGACCCTCGCCTTCGCCGAGGGCGAGATCCGCGAGCTCGCCCGCCGGCTCGGGGTGCCCCGGCTCGCCCGGGCAGGTCTCGAGCGGCTCGGGGGCTGGCCGGCGCTGTTGCGCCGGGGCTTCGAGGCGGGGGTGGCGGACCCCGCCCAGGAGCCGATCCGGGGGCTCCTCGAGGGCTACCTGGCCGCGTTGGAGGAGAAGCCCCGCGCCCTGCTTGACCTCCTGCTCGTGCCCCTGCCCGAGGCCGCCTGGCGGCGGGCGGGCTTCGGGGAGGCGCTGGATCGCCTCCTCGCCGGCGGTTGGGCGCGGGGCGGGGCGCGGGTCGAGCCGCTCCCCGCCCTCCGGCACTACCTGGAGGCGACCCAGGGACCCCCGCCCTTCGAGGCGGTGGCCCGGGCGCTCGAGGCCGCCCTCGAGCTCGACCCCGAGGCCGCCTTCGAGGGCTACCTGGGCTACGGCCGGCCGGAGGCGGGCGCGGCCTTCGAGCGCTGGGCCGAGGTGCTCCTCGAGCGGGGCGCGTACGACCGGCTGGTCGAGGCCTGGAACCGGCTCCCGAAGGCGCACCGCACCCGGCGGGGGGCGCTCTACGTCGCCCAGGCCGAGCGCAGCCGGGGCCGGCTGGAGGGGGCGCGGGCGCTCGCCCGCTGGGCGGCGGAGGAGTCCGCGCTCTTCGCCGAGGCCCGGGACGTCGAGGGCTCGGTGCTCATCCACCTGGGCCGCTACCGCGAGGCCGCGGCCGCCTTCAAGGAGGGCCTGGCCCGCGCCGACCCCGAGCTCGCGCCCCGGATGCTCGCCGGGCTGGGGGCGGCGCTGATCCGGGACGGGCGCTACGCCGAGGCGGCGGAGGTGCTCGAGCGGGTGGTCGGGGGCCACCGCCCCCTCGACGTGCTGGTGCTGGCCCGGGCCGAGCACAACCTGGGCATCGCCCTCCACCACCTCGGCCACCTCGAGCGCGCCGTCGTCGCCTACCAGGAGGCGCTCCGGCTCAAGGAGAACCAGGGCCCCCTCACCCAGGCCAACACGCTGCTCTCCATGGGGGAGGCCCTCCGGCTCCTCGGCCGCTTCGAGGAGGCCCACCGGGTCTTGAGGGAGGCCCTCGAAAAGGCGGAGGAGGCCCGGGAGTACCGGGCCGTCGGCTACTCCGCCCTGAACCTCGGGGACCTCTACGTGGACGCCGGCTGGTTCGAGGAGGCTGAGGCCGCCTACCGCCGGGCGGAGGAGGTGCTCCGGCTGGCCGAGGACCCCTACGGCCTGGGCCTTTTGCACCTGGGGCGGGCCCGGCTCTTCCGGCGCCGGGGCCAGCGGGCGAGCGCGAGGCTCGAGCTCGAGCAGGCCGAGGCCGTTCTCAAGCGGGGCGGTAGCCCCGCCGAGCTCGCCGAGGTCTACCTCGAGCGCGCCCTCCTCGGCGGGTCCGGCCGGCGGCGCTGGCTCGCCGAGGCCGAGGCCGCCGCCGGCGAGACCGGGAGCCTGCGCCTCCTCGCCCGCATCCGGGCCGAGCGGGTGCTCGCCGGCGAGGGGGACGAGGAGGCCGCGGACTTTGCCGCCCGCTACGCCCTCTCCGAGGACCTTCCCCTCTTGCTCGAGCCCCGCTACCTCCCGGTCTGGGCCCGGGCGGGGGAGGCCGGGCGGGCGGTGCTCGAGCAGCTGGCCGAGGGCACGGGACCGGCGCGGGTCTATAGCCTGGGCCGGCTCGAGGTGGCGAAGGGCGAGCCGGTCCGGCTCCCCACCCAGAAGGAGCTCTGGGTCCTGCTCTTTTTCTGGCTCCACCCCGGGGAGGACCCGGGTGCGCTCTTTGCCGAGGCCAAGAACCCCCGAAAGCGGGTCCAGATCGCCGTCCACCACCTGAGAAGCGCCCTCGGCGAGGACTGGGTGCGCTCGCGGGAGGGGCGCTACCTGGCCGCGCCCCTCCCCGGGGTCTGGTGGGACGCCGCCCTCCTCGAGGCCGCCCGCCGCCACGCCGACCTGGCTCCGGTCCGGGAGCTCGCCCGCGCCCTCTACCGGGGCCCCTTCGCCCCGAACGCCCCCTTCGAGCGGGAGCGCCGGCGGTACGCGAAAATCTTTGAAGAGGTTTCAGGCTAGGACGCTAGCCCTCTCGAAAGAAACGCGAGTTCCAAGGCCAAAATCGGCTTTGATCGGCCCCCCGGGGATGCTATAATGGGGTGCGTGGGGTGGCCCCGGGGGCCGCCCGTTTGCTGAGGGAACCATGGCCAAGTACGACGCTTCCAGCATCAAGGTGCTCAAAGGGCTCGAGGGCGTGCGCAAGCGCCCCGCCATGTACATCGCCGGCCTCGGGCCCGACGGCTACCACCAGCTGCTCTTCGAGATCCTCGACAACGCCGTGGACGAGGCGCTCGCCGGCTACGCCGACGCCATCGAGGTCACCCTGCACGCCGACGGCTCGGCGAGCGTGGCCGACAACGGCCGCGGCATTCCGGTGGACGTGATGCCGGGCGAGGGGCGGCCGGCGGTGGAGGTGATCTACACCGAGCTGCACGCCGGCGGCAAGTTCGACTCCGGCGCCTACAAGGTCTCGGGTGGGCTCCACGGGGTGGGGGCGAGCGTGGTCAACGCCCTCTCCGAGTGGACCGTGGTCGAGGTCTTCCGCGACGGCAAGCACTACCGCATCAAGTTCAGCCGGGGCGGGGTGGTGGAGCCCCTCCACGAAGTCGGCAAGGTGCGGGGCAGGAAGACCGGCACTCGGGTCCGGTTCAAGCCCGACCCCGAGATCTTCGGCGAGCAGAGCTTCGACTACCGGCGGGTGCGGCGGCGGCTCCGGGAGGTGAGCTTCCTCGCCGGGGGGCTAAAGATCACCCTCGCCGACGAGCGCACCGGCAAGCGGGAGGTCTTCCAGGACAAGGGCGGGGTCGCCTCCTTTGCCCGGGCGCTCGCCGAGGGCGAGGAGCCGCTTTACGAGCGGCCCATCCTGCTCTCCGGCAAGAGCGGCGAGATCGAGGTGGACGTCGGCCTCCTCCACACCCGGGGCTACAACACCGAGATCCTGGCCTACGCCAACCTGATCCCCACGAGGGACGGGGGCACCCACGTCTCGGGGTTTCGCTCCGCCTACACCCGGGCGATCAACCAGTACGCGAAAAGGGCCGGGCTCGAAAAGGGCAAGGGGCCGAAGCCCTCGAGCGAGGACCTGCTCGAAGGCCTCTACGCCGTGGTCAGCGTCAAGCTCCCCCAGCCCCAGTTCGAGGGGCAGACCAAGGGGAAGCTTTTGAACCCCGAGGCGGGGGCGGCGGTCCAGGCGGTGGTCTACGAGCGGCTCCTCGAGTATCTGGAGAAAAACCCGAAGGTAGGCCGGCTCGTCTACGAGAAGGCCCAGCGGGCGGCCCAGGCCCGGGAGGCGGCCAGGAAGGCCCGGGAGCTCGTCCGGAGGCAGAACCCCCTCGAGTCCGACGACCTGCCCGGCAAGCTCGCCGACTGCCAGACCGAGGACCCCGACGAGGCCGAGCTCTTCATCGTCGAGGGCGACTCCGCCGGCGGCTCGGCGAAGCAGGGGCGGGACCGGCGCTTCCAGGCGATCCTGCCGCTTCGCGGCAAGATCCTGAACGTGGAGAAGGCGAACCTGGAGAAGGCCCTCAAGAACAACGAGATCCGGGCCATGGTGGCGGCGATCGGGGCCGGGATCCAGGGCACCGGGAACGACGCCCACTTCGACCTGGACGCGGTGCGCTACAAGAAGATCATCCTGATGACCGACGCCGACGTGGACGGCTCCCACATCCGCACCCTCTTGCTCACCTTCTTTTACCGCTACATGCGGCCCCTGATCGAGGCGGGCTACCTCTACATCGCAAAGCCCCCGCTCTATAGGCTCCGCGTCGGGAAGAGGGTGGAGTACGTCTACGACGACGCCGAGCTCGAAAAGCGGCTTCGGGAGCTCGAGGGCAAGAACGTCGAGATCCAGCGGTTTAAGGGCCTCGGGGAGATGAACCCCGACCAGCTCTGGGAGACCACGATGAACCCCGAGACCCGGATCCTGAAGAAGGTGACGATCGAGGACGCCCTCGAGGCCAGCGAGATCTTCGAGGAGCTGATGGGCGCGGACGTCGCCCCCCGCCGGCGCTTCATCGAGGAGTACGCCAGGTTCGCCGAGCTCGACGTCTAGCCCGGGTTTGCCGGCCCCCGCGGCTCATTTTTTGAGCAACTGCTCCAGGAGCTCCTGGGCCTCGGCGAGGACGTAGGTGTCCCGGGCGTCCCGGGGCGGGAGCGAGAGGGCGACCTCGAGCTGCTTCAAGGCCTCCCGCCTTTTCCCCAGGCGGTAGAGCGCCCTCGCGTACTCGTAGCGGTGGATGATGCGGTCGGGCTCGAGCTCGATCGCCCGCTCAAAGAGCGGGATCACCTTCCCGGCGTCGGCGCCGTAGAGCCAGCCCACGCCCTTCTGGGAAAGCTCCAGGTGCCAAAGCGCGAGCGCCACCAGGGCGCTGGCGTAGTCGGGCTTGAGCGCGAGCGCCTTCTTCAGGTTGTCCCGCACCCCCGCCGCCAGCGAGAGCGACTGCAGGATGCCCCGGTACTGGGCGAGCCGCCCCAGCGCCCGGGCCAGCTCGAAGTAGGCCTCGGGGTTTTTGGGTTCGGCCTGGATGGCCCGCTTGGCCGCGGCCTCGGCGCGGGCGAACCAGGCGGAGCGCTCCTTCTTCCCCTCGGCCTGGTACATGGCGTAAAAGCTCGCCGCCCGGGCGGCGAGGACCCAGTTCCCTTCCTTCGCGGCGCTTTCGTAGGCGGCCTTGAACTGCCCCTGGGCGAGGAGCTCGCCGGCCCCGGCGAGGGCCAGGGCGAAGAGGACGGCGAGGCTGATCGCGAGCAATCGTCGCACGGCTTTCCTCCTTCGCCGGTCATTCTATCCGCCGGCCTCTATGATTATTCAAGGCGCAGGCTAGTTGACAATACCAGTGTCAAGAGCTAGCCTAAGGGCGAAGGGGGTCGGTATGGCGGGCATGTTGGAACGGGTACCCGAAGGCCGGAGGAAGCTCCTGCTCGAGGTCCTGAAGACCCGCTACCAGGACGAGCTCGCCGACGCCCAGGTGGTCGAGCGCGCGGCGGAGGGGCTTCCCTACGCGGAGCTTCGGGCGGTGCTGAGGAAGATCGCGAGCCGCGAGCGGCGGCACGCCGAGCTCTTGGCCGAGCGGATCAAGGCGCTCGGCGGCACCCCGCCCCCGCCGCCGGAGGTGAAGGAGGGGGCGACCTGGGAGGAGCTCCTAAGGGCGCTCGAATCCGAGAAGGCCGACCGCGTGGCCTACCTCGAGGAGGCCTTCGGCCTCGGCGACCCCGAGACCAAGAAGCTCTTTGCGCGGATCAAGGAGGAGGAAGAGGCGAACTACAAGGAGCTCCTCGAGGTCCTCGCCAAGCTCGACCCCTACGCCGAGGGGGCCTAGGGAGGCGACGATGCTGGGGAAGGACGCGATCGAGCGGGCGAAGCGCCTGGCCGGGCACCCGGCCCCGGTGCTCTCGCTCTACGTGCAGGTGAACCCCGCCGACCCCAACGTCAGCGAGTACACCTTCGACTACAAGCAAAAGCCCTACGTCATCCGCGCCAAGGACACCCTGAAGGGGCTCGGGGTGCCCCGGGAGATCGCCGAGCGGGTGCTCTTCCGCCTCGAGCACGACGCGCCCCAGGCGGTGACGCGGGCGATCTTCGCGGGGGAGGACTTCCTCGAGGTCTTCGACCTCGGCGTCGAGCTCCCGGTGGTGGACCTGAGGACCGGCCTCGTCGAGGCCCGCTGGGGCGAGCCCTACGTGGCCCCGTTGCTTTTCGCCCTCGACGAGTACGAGCGCTACGGCGTGGTGCTCCTCGACCGCGAGCGCTGGCGGCTCTTCGAGGTTTTCATGAACCAGATCGAGGAGGTCCTGGACGCCTTCCGGGCGGTGGCCCCCGAGGAGTGGCGGCGGCTCTCCGAGTCGCGCCCGGCGGCGCCCCGAACCGTGGGGGGCTACGCCGCCGCCGCCAAGGGCGGCACCGCCAAGGACAAGTTCGACCGCAGGCTGCTTGAGTGGACCCACCGCTTCTACAAGAACCGCGCCGCCGAGCTCGCCCGCTTCGTCGAGGAGCGGGGCATCCAGCGGGTCTTGCTCATGGGCCCGGAGGAGGACACCAAGTACTTCGCCACCTTCCTCCCCAAGGCCATGAGCGAGCGGGTGGTGGCCCACCTGCCCGCGCCCGACCATCCCCGGGCGGCGCCGGGCGAGGTCCTCCTGCGGGTGCGGCCGGTGCTCGAGCGGATCGAGCGCGAGGAGGAGGCGAAGCTCCTGGACCGCATCCGCGAGGAGGGCATCTGGGGGGCCGAGCGGGTCCTCGACGCGCTGATGATCGGGCGGGTCTACCTCTGGGTGCTGCCCTGGCGCACCGACCTCGAGGTCCACTACTGCCCCGCCGAGCGCTTCGCCGCCGCTAGCCGGGAGGCCGCCCGGGCGGTCTGCGCCGAGCCCGAGCGGCGCCCCCTCAAAGACCTCGTCGCCGACCTCGCCGAGGCCTACGGCGCCCGGCTCGAGTTCGTCCGCGGCGAGGCCGAGCAAAGGCTTACCGACGAGTTCGGCGGCATGGCCGGGCTCGTGCGCTGGTGAGGGAGGTGATTGGGAGATGATGCGTTGGGATCCCTTCAAGGAGATCGAGGAGTTGCAGGAGCGGCTGGCCCAGGCGATGACGGTGCCCCGGGGCCAGCGGGCCGAGGGGCGGACCTTCGCCCCCCTGGTGGACGTCTTCGAGGACGAGGAGGGGCTGCACTTCGCCGTCTACCTTCCCGGGGTGGAGCCCGAGAAGGTGGACGTGACCGCCGAGGACGAGACCCTCACCGTCCGTGCCGAGCGGCCCTTCGAGCAGAAGGAGGGGGTCACCTGGCACCGGGTGGAGGGGCCCTACGGCACCTTCATCCGGAGCTTCGCGGTGCCGGCGACCTTCGACCTCTCCAAGGTGAAGGCCCGCTTCAAGCACGGGGTCCTCTTCCTCGACGTGCCCCGGGCGGAGGAGGCCCGTCCAAAGAAGATCGCGATCGAGGTGGAGCAATAGGGGTGGGGGCCCTCTAGGGCCCCCCCTTGGCCTTTTGGGGGGTGGTGCGCGATGTTGATGGCGGTCGCCGAGTTCGAACGGCTCTTTCGCCAGGCGGCGTCGTTGGACGTCGACAAGGACGACCTGAAGCGGGTCTCCGACTTCCTCACCAAGAAGATCTACGACCTGCTGGTGGTCGCCGAGAAGAACGCCAAGTACAACGCCCGGGACATCATCTACCGGCCGGACCTGCCGATCACCAAGGGGCTCGAGGAGACGATCCACGCGTTCGAGCGGATGGACGTGGCCTTGAAGCTCGAGCCCGTTTTGGACCAGCTCGCCAAGCTCCCGCCCCTCGACCTCGAGGTCGGCGACGACGTGCGGGAGGTCCTCCCCAAGCTCGCGGGGGCGCTGGTGGTGGCCCTCGCCCGGGTGCTCAAGGAACTCGAGCCCGGCCTCAAGAACCCCCAGACCGAGCACTGGGAGCGGGCCGAGCGGGTCTTCGACCTTCTTCTGTAGGCTAGGGACGTGCAGGAGGCCGTCACCCGCTTTTATCGCCTCAGCATCCAGCTCGCCTTCAACATCGTCGTGGTGGTGCTGGTGCTGGGGCTCTTCGTCGGGGTGGCGCGGATCCTCCTCGGCCTCGGCCAGACCCTTTCCGGGCACAACCTGGCCGAGGCCTTCCACCTACTGATCTCGGACGCGCTCACCCTGGTGGTGGTGATCGAGCTGGTGCGCACCTTCGTGGACTACTTCGAATGGCAGCGGGTGCGCATCCACGTCCTCCTCGACGCCGGCGCGGTCTTCGTGCTCCGGGAGCTCTTCATCGGCCTCCACAACCAGAAGATTGATTCCCTGGGCGTCTTGCTCTGGGCTGCGGGGGTTTTGGTCTTGGTCGCTGCCCGGACGCTGGCGCTAAAGGTGCAGCCGGAGGGACCGAGGGATGCGGGTTGAGGAAGCGGTGCTCTTCCGCTACGGGCCGGACTGGACCCGGCGCCGGTGATAGCCTGGTCCCGATGGCGCGGCCCGAGGTGGTGGTGGGCTGGCTGCTCGGGGCCGACCTGCGCGACCCCGAGCTCCTCGCCGCCTACGAGCTCGCCCGCGAGCGGGTGCGGGAGCTGCTCGCCGAGAACTTCCCCGAGTTCGAGTGGAAGAGCCCCTACGCCGAGCGGCGGGTGCACCTGCCCCGGGGCGGGCTCGACCCGGTGGGGCTTTTGGAGATGGGGGTGGACGAGAAGCTCCACCGCCGCTGGGACTTCGCGATCGTCATCGTGCCCAACGAGATCGTCCCCCGCCACCGGCCCTACGCCCTTGGGCTCTCCAGCCGGGCGCTGGAGGTGGCGGTGCTCTCGACCTCCCGGCTCTCCACCGGGGAGCGGCTGGTGGAGGAGATCGCCGCCCTCGCCCTCCACTTTCTCGGGCACCTCTTCGGGCTCGAGCACGCCCCGGAGGGGCCGATGCGGCCGGTGCTCGAGCCCCGGGACCTCGCCCCCGAGCCCTACCGCCCGGCCGAGGCCGCCCGCGTGCGCGCCTACCTCGAGCGGGTGGTGGTCACTCGGCTGGAGGAGGAGACCGAGCGCTGGAACGCGGTGAGCTTCTACCTCCAGACCCTGCTCCAGGACCCCGCGAGCGTGTTCCGGCAGGTGCTCGAGCACGCCCCCTGGCGGCTCCCCCTCTACCTCGGGCGCTTCACCGCCGCCGCCGCGGTCTCCACCGTCTACCTGGTCATCACCTCCGACGCCTGGGCGCTGGCGGCGAGCCTGCCGCCGGCGGGGATCGCCGGCTTTACCCTGCTCGCCCTCCTCTTCTCCACCTTCTTCCTCTTCCACGGCCAGGACCTTGGCCGGCTGGGGCACGAGCGCACCTGGCGGGAGCAGCTCGCCCGCACCCGCATCGTGCTCTTCTTCACCCTCGGGCTGGGGATGATCGCGCTCTGGGCGTTGGTCTTCCTCCTGACCTTGGGGGTGGGGGCGGCGCTGCCCCGCGGCCTTGTGCTCGAGTGGGCGGGACGGCCGGCGGTGCTCGCCTTCGCCGGGTTCGCCGCCGCCCTCGGGGTGGTGGCGGCGGCGATGGGCGGCAACCTCGAGGAGGAGGCCGAGATCAAGGCCGAGCTCTTCATCGACGAGGAGACCTAGTAGGGTCGCACCCGGTTGTAGCGGTAGACCCGGAGCCCCTCCCCGTTGGCCAGGGCCACCACCGGGGTGCCGGCAGCGGTGAGGGCGAGCTGGGCCTCCAAAACCCCCTCGCCCAGGGGGCCGCCGAGCGTCACCCAGCCCCCGGAGACGTACCGCTGGACGTAGACCCTGCCCTCGCCGGGGGCGATCCGTAGCACCACCGGCCGGGTTCCCGCGTCGAGGTCGGTGGATCGGGCGGGCCCGGGGCTCGGCAGAAACTGCCAGCCGCTCCCGTCCCAGCGGGCCACGTAGGCCCGGCCCCCCTCGATCCAGGCGGCGAAGACGTCGCCGTCCGGCGAGTGCACCAGGCGGGGGGTCTGCGCCCCGGTGCCGGGGTCGCCGTCGCCCTCCAGCGGGCCGCCCAGGACGTTCCACCGGCTGCCGTCCCACTCCGAGACCGTAGACTCGGGGGACCCTCCCGGTTGGGCTTGGTAGGCGGCCTGGATCCGGCCGCCGCCGGCGGCCACGGCGTAGACCGTGAAGGCGTCGGGGAAGGCGGTGCTATGGATGGTGGCGGCGATCTTCTCCCAGCCCCACTCGCTCCACCGCGCCGCGTAGGCGGAGAAGGTGCTCAAGCTGTCGTCGTACTCGTTCCAGGCGGCGACTAGGGGCGGGTGCTTGCTGCAGCTCGGCACGGAGCCCACCGCGTCTACCGAGAGCTGTAGGGCCACCGGGTCGGTCCAGGCGCCGCCGGTCCAGGCGCTGGTCTTCACCCGTTCCTCGCGGGTCTCCCGCCAGAAGGCGTGGAGAACCCCTTCCCCGTCGGCGCAGAGCGCCGGGCTGACCTTGGGCCCGTTCCCCGGCAGGTGGTCGCCGAGGGGCCGCCAGGTCTCCTCGTCGGTCGCCCAGCGGCGGGCGTAGGCCTGGTAGGTCCCGCCCTCCCCGCGGGCGGACCAGGCGACCGCCAGGGGGTCGCCGGAGAGCCAGAACTCCTCGGCCCCGGGGGCCTCGAGGCCGTTAGCCAGCGGGATCCAGTCGGCCAGGGTGAAGCGCCAGGTGTGGGGGACGATGGGCTCTCCGTTTTCGCCTAGTAGAGCGTCGGTGAGCCGGATCTCGACCTCGGCGGGCAAGCTCCCCGGGTCCTCGGTGAGGCGGATCTCGAGCACACGACGGTCGTCCTTGAGCTCGGCGTCGAAGCCGAGCTGGGCCCCGTCCACCCGGACCTCGATCGCCCCCGAGGAGAGGCTCGCGGGGTCGAGGGGGAGGGAGAACTCGGCGACGTAGGCCCGGTCCAGGCGGACGCCCACGGCGCCCTCCTCGGGATCGGTGGCCACCACCTGGGGCGGGCCCGGGGGCTGGGGGCAGGCCGTGAGCAGCGGTAATAGCGCCACAAGCCAGAGCCACCTCATGAGCGCTCACCTCCACCCTCAGCCTGCCCTTCCGGCGTCACCCGGGCGTCACACGCGGCTAAACTGGTCATCCGAGGTGACCCCAAGGCTCACCCCCCACGCCCTTCGGGTATTAAGGGCCCGCTACCTGCTCCGGGACGCCACCGGAGAGGTAATCGAGGACCCCGAGGGGATGTTCCGCCGGGTGGCCCGGGCGGTGGCCGCCGCCGAGCTCCGCTACGGCAAGAAGCGAGACGCCGAGGCCTTCGCCGAGCGGTTCTACGAGGCCATGGCCTCGCTCCGCTTCCTCCCCAACTCCCCCACGCTGATGAACGCCGGCACCCCGCTCGGCCAGCTCTCGGCCTGCTTCGTGCTGCCCATCGAGGACTCGATCGACGCGATCTTCGCCACCCTCCACCAGACCGCCCTGGTTCACCAGACCGGCGGGGGCACCGGGTTCAACTTCTCCCGCATCCGGCCCGAGGGCGACCGGGTGGCCTCCACCGGGGGCCGGGCCTCGGGGCCGCTCTCCTTCCTCCGGGTCTTCGACGCCGCCACCGAGGAGCTCCGCCAGGGCGGCAAGCGCCGGGGGGCCAACATGGGCATCCTCGACGCCGACCACCCCGACATCGAGGCCTTCGTCGCCGCCAAGCGCCGTCCCGGGGTGCTCCGGAACTTCAACCTCTCGGTGGGGGCCGAGGACGCCTTTTTGGAGGCGGTGGAGGGAGACCGGGACTGGCCGCTCTTGAACCCCAGGAACCGCCAGACGGTGCGGCGGGTCGGGGCCCGGGCCCTCTTCCGAAGGATCGCCGAGGCCGCCTGGGCGGGGGGCGACCCCGGCATGGTCTTCCTCTCCACCATCAACCGGGAAAACCCCCTGCCCGGCCTGGGCCCGATCCGGGCCACCAACCCCTGCGGCGAGGTCCCCCTCCTTCCCTACGAGAGCTGCAACCTGGGCTCGGTCAACCTGGCCTCCTTCGTCCGGGGCCGGGAGGTCGACTGGGGCGGTCTTCGGGGGATCGTTCATCTCGCGGTGCGGTTCCTCGACGACGTGATCGACCAAAACCGCTTCCCCGCCGCCCCCTACCGGCTGATCGCCGAGCGCAACCGGAAGATCGGGCTCGGGGTCATGGGCTTCGCCGAGCTCTTGATCCGGCTGGGGATCCCCTACGACTCCGAGGCGGCCCTCGCCCTGGCCGACGAGCTCGCCGGTTTCCTCCGCGCCGAGGCGCTGGCGGCGAGCCGCGAGCTCGCCAAGGCGCGGGGCCCCTTCCCCAACCT
>JALVVO010000035.1 GCA_027023345.1 Thermaceae bacterium | reverse complement strand
AATCGGGGGTAGACGGGAACGAGACCGAGAACTAGGCTTGAAACCGTGCACCCCAGCTGGATCCGGGCGCCGATCCTCGAAAGCCCGCACGCCTTCACCACCCGCGCGGGGGGCGTATCGCGGGGCCCCTACGCCACCTTGAACCTATCCCTCGGGGTGGGCGACGTCCCCGAGCACGTCGCCGAGAACCGCCGCCGGGTCCTGACCGCCTTTGGCAACCCCCCAAGCTTTGGCCTGGACCAAGTCCACGGGCACCGGGTGGTCGTCGCCGAGGGACCGGGGGTCGCCGAGGGCGACGGCGCCGTGACTGACGTCCCCGGCCTCCTCCTCCGCGTCTCCACCGCCGACTGCTACCCGCTGCTCTTCGAGGATCCGGACACCGGCGCGGTGGGCGCGGCCCACGCCGGCTGGCGGGGAGTGGCGGCGGGGATCGTCGAGAACCTGGTGGGGACGATGCGAGAAGCCTTCGGCACCGAGCCCGCCCGGCTCCGGGTGGCGATCGGGCCGGGGATCTGCGGCCGGTGCTACCAGGTAGGCCCCGAGGTGGCCCGCGCGGTGGGGGGTTTCGCCGTGCCCGACCCCCGCGCCGAGGGGCGCTTCCTCCTCGACCTGGCGGCGGCGATCGAGGCCCGCCTCCGGGCGCTCGGGGTCCGGCACCTCTGGCGGGCAAACCGCTGCACCTTCGAGGACGAGGAGCTCTTCTCCTACCGGCGCCAGGGGCCGCATAGCGGCCGCATGTGGGGGGTGATCCAGCGTGCGCTGTAGGCCCGACCTGGTGCTCGACCGCGTCACCGAGCTCACCCCGAAGAAGCTCCAGGCCCTCGGGGTGCGGGGGCTGCTTCTGGACCTCGACAACACCCTGCTCCCCCCCACCGAGGAAGGCCCCCTCCCGGAGGAGGTCCGGACCTGGGCCCGGGCGCTCGAAGAGGCGGGGATTCGGCTCGCGCTGGTGACCAACGCCAAGCCCCGGAGGGTGCGGCGGGTCGCCGCCGCCCTCGGCGTGCCCGGCGCCGGTCCCGTGGCCAAGCCCCTGCCCTTTGGCTTCCTCTGGGGCCTTCGGGTCCTCGGGCTGGGTCGGGACGAGGCGCTCGCGGTCGGCGACCAGGTCTTCACCGACCTCCTGGGCGCCCGGCTCGCCGGGCTCCGCTTCGCCCTGGTGCGGCCCCTCGCCAAGGACGCCCTACCCCACACCCGCTGGCTTCGGCGGCTTGAACGCCGCTGCCTGGAGGCAGGCGGTAGTATGAAAGCGCAGCCTTCCGAGGAGGGCAGGGCCTAGGATGAGCACGCTAACCATTGCCGACAAACGATTGGGCGCCGCGCTGATCGAGGGAGGCGTCGTCTCCGACGAGGACCTGCAGCGGGCGCTCGAGCGCCAGGCCGCGGTCGGCGGGCGGCTCGCCGACACCCTGGTCGAGATGGGTCTCCTCTCCGAGCGCCGCATCGCCCAGGCGATCGAGGAGAAGTTCGGCATTCCGCTCGTGGACCTTCACGAGCTCGAGATTCCCCCCGAGGTCCGGGCGCTCCTGCCGGCGGAGCGGGCCAAGGAGCTCGAGGCCATCCCCTTCGCGCGCGAGGGGGACAAGCTCCGGGTGGCCTTCACCGACCCCCTCGACAACCTCAAGGTCGAGGAGGTCGAGGACCTGACCGGGCTCGAGGTCGAGCCCTACCAGACCCTCCGCGCCTCGTTCCGGTACGCCCTGGCCAAGAACTACCCCGAGCTCGGGCTCGAGGTCCCGGAGAAGCCAAAGCCCATCCCCGAGGACCAGGTCAGGCTCGGCGAGTTCCTGGTGGAAAAGGGCCTCCTCACCCCGCAGCAGCTCGAGCAGGCGCTTGCCGAGCAGGAGAAGACCGGCGAGCTCCTCGGCCGCATCCTCATCAAGCGCGGCTGGCTCAACGAGGTCGCCCTCTACCGGGCGATCGCCGAGAAGGAGGGGCTCGAGTTCGTCCCCGAAACCGACCACCTCGACCCCGACCCGGCGGTGGCCTCCTACCTGCTCCGGGCCGACGCGCTGCGCTACCAGGCGATCCCGGTGGAGGAGAAGAAGGGAACGGTCACCGTCCTTCTCGGCGACCCCCGGCACCGAAAGGAGGTCGAGGGCCTCCTCAAGCGCAAGGTGCGCTTCGTTCTCACCACCCCCTCGGCCTGGGACGCGCTCTTCAAGCGGGTCTACCCCGAGCGATCGCGGCTCGGCGAAGCCCTGGTAGAGTCCGGCAAGCTGGGCCGCGAGGAGCTCGCCGAAGCCCTCATGGTGCAGTCCAAGCTGGGCAAGACCCGCCCCCTCGGCGAGATCCTGGTCGAGCTCGGCTTCGTCAGCCCCGAGGACGTGGAAGAGGCGCTAAGGCGCCAGCGGGCGGGGGGCGGCAAGCTCGAGGACACCCTGATCCAGTCGGGCAAGATCAGCCCCGAGATGCTGGCCCAGTCGCTGGCGGTCCAGCTCGGCTACCCCTACATCGACCCCGACGAGAACCCACCGGACCCCCTCGCCGCCGAGATGATCCCCGAGGCCGCCGCCCGGCGCTACACCGTCTTCCCCCACCACCTGGAGGACGGCCGGCTGGTGGTCCTGATGAAGGACCCCCGCAATATCTTCGCCATTGACGACCTCCGCATCCTTACTGGCAAGGAGATCCAACCGGCGGTGGCCACCGAGGAGAAAATCGTCAAGCTGATCGAGCGCTACTACGGAAGTACGGGCGACCTCTCCGAGCTCGCCCGGGAGCTCGCCCAAGGCCGCCCCGAGGAGCAGGCCGAGGAGGAGTCGGCCCTCGACGACAACGCCGTCGTCCGCCTGGTCAACCAGATCATCCGCGAGGCTTACCTCCAGGACGCCTCCGACATCCACGTGGAGCCCCGGGAGGATCACGTGCTGGTGCGGATCCGGATCGACGGCGCCCTCCGCGAGTACACCAAGCTCCCGAAGAGCGCCGCCAACGCCATCATCGCCCGCATCAAGATCATGGGGCGGCTGAACATCGCCGAAAAGCGCGTCCCCCAGGACGGCCGGGTGCGCTTCCGGGACCGCTCGATCGACGTGGACCTGCGGCTCTCCACCGTGCCCACGGTCTACGGCGAGAAGGCGGTGATGCGCCTTTTGCGCAAGGCCTCCGAGATCCCCGAGATCGAAGAGCTCGGCTTCGCCCCCGACGTCCTCGAGCGCTTCAAGGACGTGATTAGTAAGCCCTACGGCATCTTCCTGATCACCGGTCCCACCGGCTCGGGTAAGTCCTTCACCACCTTCTCGATCCTGAAGCGGATCTCGACCCCGGACAAGAACACGATGACGGTCGAGGACCCGGTCGAGTACGAGATCCCAGGGATCAACCAGGTGCAGGTCAACCCCCAGGCCGGCCTCGACTTTGCCAAGGCGCTCCGGGCCTTCCTGCGGCAGGACCCGGACATCATCATGGTGGGCGAGATCCGCGACACCGAGACCGCCAAGATCGCGGTCGAGGCGGCGCTCACCGGCCACCTGGTGATCGCCACCCTGCACACCAACGACGCCGCCGGCGCGATCACCCGGCTCGACGAGATGGGGGTCGAGCTCTTCAACATCTCGGCCTCGCTGATCGGCGTCCTGGCCCAGCGCCTCGTGCGCAAGGTCTGCGACCACTGCAAGGTCGAGGTCGAGCCCGACCCCGAGGTGCTGCGGCGGCTCGAGCTCACCCCCGAGGACCTCAAGGACGCCACCCTCTACCGGGGCGCCGGCTGCGAGCGCTGCGGCGGCACCGGCTACAAGGGCCGCTACGCCATCCACGAGCTCCTCGTCATCGACGACGAGATCCGCCACGCCATCATCGAGGGCAAGTCGGCCACCGAGATCAAGGAGCTCGCCCGCAAGAAGGGGATGAAGACCCTGCGTGAGGACGGCATCCAAAAGGCCCTCCAGGGCATCACCACCCTGGAGGAGGTCATGGCTCGGACGATCGAGTAGACGAGGGAGGGAATCGGTTATGGCGGAACTAGATATCGTCGATCTCCTGCGGCTCGCCAAGAAGCGCGGAGCCTCGGACCTGGTGATCACCGTGGGCATCCCGCCGATGCTCAAAATCGACGGCGAGTTCGTCCCCACCGAGCACAAGAAGCTCAACCCCCAGGACACCCGCCGGCTAATGTACGCGGTGATGGACGAGAAGCAGCAGCGCGTCTTCGAGGAGCAGCGCGAGCTCGACTTCTCCTTCAGCCTGCCGGGGGAAGGGCGCTTCCGAATCAACGTCTTCCACCAGCGGGGCTCGGTGGGGGGGG
>JALVVO010000034.1 GCA_027023345.1 Thermaceae bacterium | reverse complement strand
TGCGCCCCACCGTGCTCTGGGAGATTCCGAGCCACTCGGCGATGACGTGGTAGGGCCAGCGCTGCCGGCGGAGTCGAACGACCTGTTCCCGGACCTTTTCAGGGGTGCGCCTGGGGCTTCGCCTAGGTGTAACCTCCCAACACGTTGTTCACTGGAGCCCCATACCCTGGTGCCTGTGAAAGTTTGGCTTTCAGCACGAGAGGAGGAGCTCCAGTGAACAGCCACAAGAACGCGCGACTCACTTACCAAGCAAGGCGCATCCTTGTGCACCGTATTATCCATGAAGGCCTCCCGGTTAGGGAAGCCGCCAAAGCCCAAGGCGTCAGCCCAAGAACCGCCTACAAGTGGCTCAGGCGCTACCGGGAAGAGGGAGAAGCGGGCCTCTTGGACCGAAGCTCAAGGCCTAGGCGAAGCCCCAGGCGCACCCCTGAAAAGGTCCGGGAACAGGTCGTTCGACTCCGCCGGCAGCGCTGGCCCTACCACGTCATCGCCGAGTGGCTCGGAATCTCCCAGAGCACGGTGGGGCGCATTCTTAAAGCCCAAGGGTTGAACCGTCTTTCCGCCCTAGAACCCAAGCCTCCTCCTAAACGCTTCGAGGTCGAGGCGCCTGGGGTCCTCCTGCACCTGGACACCAAGAAGCTCGCCCGGTTTGCAAGGCCAGGGCACCGGGTGACCGGGGACCGACGCCGGGCTTCTCCCGGGGCGGGCTACGAAGTGGTCTACGCTGCGGTAGACGCCTATAGCCGCCTGGCCTACGTGGAGGTGAAGGCAAACGAACGAAAGGAGAGCGCTGTGGCCTTTCTGCTTGCGGCCCTCCGCCACTACCGGAGGTTAGGCGTCCGGGTCCAGGCGGTGATGACCGACAACGCTAAGGTCTTTAAGTCCAAGCGTTTCCAGCGGGTGCTCAAGGGGCTGGGCATCCGGCATGAGACCACGCCTCCCTATACGCCGAGGGTGAACGGGAAGGTGGAGCGGTTCATTCGCACGCTCCTCAACGAGTGGGCGTATGCTCACGCTTACGCGAGCTCAGAGGAGCGGAACGCCCACCTGCCCGAGTGGCTCCACTACTACAACTGGCACCGGCCACACACCAGCTTGGACAACCGAGCACCCATCTCACGCTTGGGGCTTAGTGTGAACAACGTGGTGAGACTGCACAGCTAGCATGGAGCCATGCGGAGAGCCGGTTTCCTGCTCTTGCTCCTGCTTTCGGCCTGCGCGCCGGTGGCCACGATGATGCCCGCCCGCCCCGCCGAGGGGGCGGGGGGCACGGTGGCCCTCAGCGTGCTCTACAACCAGGGAACCGGGGAGCCCGTGGCCCTGCCCTACCTGGGGCTCTTCTGGGGCGACGGGGAGAAGGAGTTCGGCCTCGTCGGCCAGCTCGGCACCAGCGCCTACGCCAAGTTCCGCCTCGAGGAGGGCTTCTCGGTGCGGGCCTCGGTCGGGCTTCCCGGCCCCTGGTACGAGGGGGCGCTGCTCTACGACGCGGGGCCGGTCACCCTGGCCGGGCGGATCGCCTACGCCCGGGTCGAGTGGGGCGAGCAGGTCCGCTACCTCTGGCTGGGGGGCGGATCGCTGACCTACTGGTACCGGGGGTTCGGGTTCGAGGCCGCGGCCCTGCTGGGCGAGGGCGGGTGGATCCCCACCTTCAGCGTGGGCTACCGGGTCGAGCTGGGTCCCATACGTTAAGGCCCCGGGGAACCCGGGGCCCGCTTGGTGGGCGCGAGAGGACTTGAACCTCTGACCTCCGCCGTGTCAAGACGGCGCTCTAGCCACCTGAGCTACGCGCCCTTGTCCTGGAGGCGCCGGCCGGATTCGAACCGGCGAATCGAGGTTTTGCAGACCTCTGCCTTACCACTTGGCTACGGCGCCCCGCAGCCGAAAGTCATGCTAGCATGCGCTATAGCCGCCGTCAACAAGGGCGGTTTCCTGGAGGGAGTTCGTGGATCCTGGCGGTCTCTTGATCGAAACCCGGCGGGGCTACCGGATGCCCTTCTCCAAGGGGCTCGTCACCGAGTCCCTGGTGCGGGCCGGGGCCGACCCCGAGCTCGCCCGCACCCTCGCGCACCGGCTCGAGGCCGAGCTCACCGAGCGCGGGGCACGGGTGGTGGGGAGCGAGGAGGTCAAGGAGACCCTCGCCCGCTGGTTGCGCGAGCTCGGCGACGAGGCCGCCGCCGAGCGCTTCCTTCGGCATACCCAGGCCTTCGAGGAGATCGTGGTGGAGGACGAGGAGGGCGCCCGCCCCTTCTCCAAGGGGGTGCTCGCCCGGAGCCTCGAGGACGCCGGCTTCGAGCTCCCCGAGGCCTACGCCCTCGCCAAGCGGGTGGAGGCCAGGCTCCGGGAGCGGGGGGTGCAGCGGATCCGCGGCCGGGAGCTCGAGGACCTGGTGGCCAAGGTCATTGCCGAGTCCCACGGTCCCCAGGCGGCCGCCCGCTACCGCGAGCGCACCGCGTATCTGGGCACCGTCTTCGTCGCCGAGCCCGAGGGCGAGCCCAGGGTGCCCTTTTCCAAGGGGATCCTGGCGCAGTCGGTGATGAGCGCGGGGCTCACCCCGGAGCGGGCCTACCGCATCGCCCGCGAGGTCGAGCGCGAGCTCCTCGAGTCCGGAAGGCGCACGATCACCCGCGACGAACTCCGGGAGATCGTCTTCCAGCGGCTCCTCGCCGAGGCGGGGGAGGAGATCGCCCGCCGCTACCTGCTGCTCCGCCTGGCCCGCCGCCTGGAGCGGCCGGTGCACATCCTCATCGGGGGCGTCACCGGAGTGGGGAAGAGCGCGCTGGCCTCGGCGCTCGCCTGGCGGCTCGGCATCACCCGGATGATCAGCTCCGACTCGGTGCGGGAGATCCTCCGGGCCACGGTGCCCAAGGACCTGATTCCTACCCTCCACGTCTCCACCTTCGAGGCCTGGCGCTTTCTGGCCCAGGGCGAGGTGGCCGAGGCGCCGAGCCCGGAGGAGGTGATCCGCGGCTACCTCGACCAGGTCGCCCGGGTGGCGGTGGGGCTCCGGGCGATCCAGGAGCGGAGCGCCCGGGAGGCGACCCCGATCGTGATGGAGGGGGTGCACGTGCTCCCCACCCACCTGCCCCACCGGAGCGAGGTGATTCAAGTGCCGATGATCGTGGTGCTCGAGGACGAGGAGGTCCACCGCTCTCGCTTCCTCCTCCGCGAGCGGGAGACCGGCGCCCGCCGCCGGCGCGACCGGTACCTGCGCCACTTCCGCGAGATCCGCTGGATGCAGGAGTACCTGGTGGACCTGGCCCACGAGGCGGGGATCCCCATTATTCCCGGCGAGGACCACGACAAGGCGGTGGAGAAGGGGCTCGAGGTCCTGGTCGAGCGCGTGGCCGAGGCCTACCCCCTCGCGGAGGTCGTGCGTTGAGGCGGGGGCTCGGGCTTTTCCTCCTCCTCGCCCTGGCGCTGGCCCAGGCCGACCGCGCCGCCTACCTGGAGCGCCTTGACTGGGCCTGGCGGTTGGTCGCAGACGTCTACTACGACCCCGCCGTGAACGGCGTCGATTGGGAGGCGCTGGGGCGGCGCTACCGGGAGCGGGTGGCCAGAGCCAAGACCTGGGCCGAGGTCTACGAGCTCATCGCCGAGATGTACCGCGCCATCGGCGACGACCACACCCGCTTCGTGCCCCCCTGGGAGGCGCGGGCCTTGCTCGCCGGCGGCGCTTGCTACCCACTGCCCTACCCCGAGGCCTGGTCGTCCCCCGTCCCCGAGGTCGAGCCTCCCGAGGGCGCCTCCGGGGAGGACGAGGGCTTTTTTGGCGGGGCCGAGGCCCGAGTGGAGGAGGGGGTGCTCTACCTGCGCCTGCTCGACCTGGTGGCGGCCGAGAACTACCAAGTCCTCGCCGACGCGATCGCCGAGCACGGGAACGAGGTTTCCGGCTACGTGCTCGACCTCCGGGGCAACCCGGGAGGGGTGATCTACGAGATGGCGCGCACCGCCGCCCTCTTCGTCCGCGGCTGGCTCTGGCGCCTGGTCATGCGGGGGGCGGGAGCGATCCCCGAGCCCACGCTCCCCTTTTGGGGCGAGCCCCCGGCGAAGAGGCCCCTCACCGTCCTGATCGACGGCGACGTGCACTCGGCCGCCGAGGGGCTCGCCGGCGGGCTAAAAGCGAGCGGCCGGGCGGTGCTCTTCGGCGAGCGGACCGCCGGCAACACCGAGGCGCTCATTCCCTACTGCTGCCCCGAGGGGGCGGTGGCGCTGGTGGCGGCGGGCGTGCTCGCACCTCTCCGGGGGCCGACCTGGGA
>JALVVO010000033.1 GCA_027023345.1 Thermaceae bacterium | reverse complement strand
GGCCGACCTTCACGAACGCCATCGGCAGCCCCAGCACGAGCGGGAGGAGGAAGGGCTTTTTTGCGGTCGCCAACGCGAGGGCGAGCCCTAGCGCCGCGAGGCCAGCGTAGAAAAGCCCCACGCGCGCGGCCAGAAGCGTTCTTGGGTAGCGGTGGCCCCGGCGCAGGTCGGCGAGGGCGAGCTTGACCGGGTGGTGGGCGAGGAAGGCGAAAAGGCCCATGATCCCCACGCCAAGCCCGGCGGCGCTCGGGGCGAGGGCGAGGCCCAGGAGGATGGGCTCGAGGGTGAAGCCCCAGCCGCCGTGCTCGGCGGGCAGGGCCACGCTGCGGAGGAGCGAGGGCGTTCGCGTCGCCATGGCGCCCTTAGCCTAGGCGTCCTCCTTGATAAGGAGGTTAAGGGCGAAGGAGACCAGCGCGAGCATGAGGGCGCCGACGAAGGCGGCGGCGAAGCCCCGGACCTCGAGCGCGGTGGCCCAGGCCACGAGGAGGAGCACCAGCGCGTTCACCACCAGGGTGAAAAGGCCCAGGGTCAGGAGGTTCAGGGGAAGGGTGAGAAGGAGCAAGAGGGGGCGGATCAGGGCGTTCGCGAGGCCGAGCACCAGGCCCGCCACCAGGTAGTCGTCGAGGCCGCTTTTGGGAGCGAAGGCGACGCCAGGGTAGAGCTCGCTCACCACCCAGAGCGCGAGCGTGTTCAAAAGCCAGCGCAAGAGGAGCGCCCGCATACCGGTATGCTACAGGGCGCATGGCGCGCCTCCTCCGCTTCGCCGAGATCGACTTCCCGCTGGACCCAAGCGCCGCCTTCGGGCGGGCGGGGCCGCTCGTGCTCGAGGTCGGCTTCGGGGACGGCCGGTTCCTGGTCACTCTCGCCCGCGCGCACCCCGACTGGAACCTCCTCGGGGTCGAGGCCGCCGCCGCCAGCGTGGCGCGAGCGCTAAGGCGCCTGGTGCGCGAGGGGGTGGAGCCCGTCCGGCTCTTCAAAGGCCGGGCGGGGTTCGCCGTCCGGAACCTGGTGCCGCCCCGGTCGCTCCACGCGGTCTACGTCAACTTCCCCGACCCCTGGCCGAAGAGCCGCCACGCCGAGCGGCGGCTCCTCCGGGAACCCTTCTTCCGGTTGCTCTCGACCCGGCTCGAGGCAAGAGGCCGGCTCCTCCTCACCACCGACCACGAGGACTACTTCGCCTTCGCCCTCGAGGAAGCGAAGAGGAGCGGCCTCTTCGAGGCGCATTCCCAGCCCCCGCCCCCGGAGGTGCTCACCACCAAGTACGCCGAGAAGTGGAAAGAGCGCGGCCGGCGGTTCTTCCACGCGGTCTTCGTCAAGGTCGCCGAGGCGGGCGAGGACTTCCCGCCGCTTAGGAAGGAGGATGAGATGCCCCACGCGATTTTGGAGGGTTCGCTCCCCGAGCTCGGGGACTTCGCCAAACGGGTCCACGCCTTCCCCGGCGGGCACGCGATCTTTCTCGAAGCCGCCCGTCGGGCGCCCGAGGGCTACTACTTCCTGGTGCGGGTGGAGGAGCCTGAGCTCGAGCTCGTCCAGGAACTCCTCCTCGAACTCCGCCCCAGCGCCCACGGCCTCTACGCGGGGCTCAAGCGCTTCGGCGACCCCCTGGTCACCCCCGGGGTGCGGCACGCGGTGGGCTTCCTGGTCGACTGGCTAGCCGCCCGGGGGCTGAAGGTCCAAAAGCGCTCCTACTGAAAAAGCCCCGGGGCCCGCGGGCCCCGGGGCGCGCGGTCTTCGGGCCCTACTCCTTGTAGATGTCCTTCCAGAGGAAGGTGCCCGAGCGCATGGGGTTGTAGTAGACGCCCTTCAGGTTGTCGCGGGTGACGATGAACGGCGACTGCGAGGGCAGCGGCACGTTCACCGCCAGGTCGTGGGCCAGGCGGCCGATCTTCTTGTAGATCTCGGCGCGCTTTTCGGGATCCACGGTGGCCCGGGCCTCCTCGATCAGCCGGTCGAGCTCGGGGATGTTCAGGTTCTGCCGCTTCGCCAGCGCGCCCTTGGAGTGGTAGAAGGGGTAGATGAAGTTGTCGGGGTCGGCGTAGTCGGCGATCCAGCCGAGCGGCCAGATGGGCAGCATCTTGTTCCGGGCGCTCCGGAGGTAGTCGGGCCACTGCAGGCCGCGGACGTTGACCTTGAACTTGGGATTGATCGCCTCGACGTTGGCCTTCAGCATCTCGGCGACGGTCTGGCGGAAGGTGTTGCCCTGGTTATAGGTGATGGTGATCTCGAAGCCCTTCTCCCAGAGCTTGCCGCCGAAGGCCTTCTTGAAGTACATCTCGGCCTTGTCGGGGTCGAACTCGTAGATCGGGATGGTGGGGTCGTAGCCCAGGAACGAGGGCGGCAAGGCCATGGTGAGCTTGACCCCGTGGCCGAGGAAGATCTCCTCGATCAGGGCGTCCTGGTCCACCAGGTGGGCGAAGGCCTTGCGCACGTTGACGTCGCTGAAGAGGTCGCGCGGGGTGTCCTTGCCGATGTAGGGGTTGTCCGCGCCCTCGACCTTGAAGTTGAAGAAGATCACCCCGGCCCCGGCGGGCGCCCAGTTGGGGTCGCTCCAGACCTTGACGCCGGGCAGACCGCGCACCTGCGACTCGACCGTGGCCCAGTCGTTCACCGTCACCCGGTCGGCGTCGCCGCGCTTAAGCGCTTCGAGCCGGGTCGCCTGCTCCTTGACGATCTGCACCAGCACCCGCTTGATCTTGGGCTTCTTGCCCCAGTACTTATCGAAGGCCTCGGCCACCACGTTCTCGCCGTCCCACTTCACGAGCTTGTAGGGGCCGGTGCCCGACATGTGCTTGTGCAGGTAGCCCTGACGCAGGTCCTTGCCCGCCCAGTCGAGCCAGTCCTTCTTGGTGCCGCTCCACTCGCCGTGCTCGATCGCCCACTTCGAGTCCACGATGGCGGCGCCGGCGTAGAGGAGCTTGGCGAAGAAGCTGGGGTCGGGCTTCACCAGGGTGAAGCGCAGGGTGTAGAGGTCGTCGCACTCGACGCTCTTGTCGATGAGCTCCCAGTACTTGTCATAGTCCTCCGGCGAGGCGTTCTCGCCCAGGGCGCTTTTCGCGTTCGAGCCGTAGCCGATCAGGCTCTCGGCGAAGAACCAGCCGGGGCCGTCGCCGGGGTTCGTGACCAGGATGCGCTCGAACGAGTACTCGGCGTCCCGGCAGGTCATCGGGTTGCCGGAGTGGAACTGCACGCCCTTCCGCAGGTGGAAGATGTAGGTCTTGCCGCCGTCCTTGATCTCGTAGCTGGTGGCGAGCAGCGGCTCGTACTCGGTGAGCGAGTCCTTCTTGTAGGTGTAGAGGGTCTCGTAGACGTTCTCGATGATGTGGAGCGAAGCGGTGTCGTAGGCCTGCGCGGGGTCGAGGGTGTCGATGTCGCCGAAGGTCATGTAGACGTAGGTGTCTTTCGGCACCGCCGCGAACGCAACCCCGAGAAGGAACGCGAACGCTGCCAGGATCCCGAACTTCTTCCTCATAACCACCTCCCGTACCTTTTGTACGAGCCCAAGTATAGCAAAAAACGCCCACCCTGACGGAGCGGACGGGTCCAGGACGGGCTTTCTAGCTCCGGGGGTCGAGGGCGTCGCGCACCGCGTCGCCGAGCAGGTTCCACCCCAGGACGAAGAGCGCGATCGCGAGCCCCGGCCAGACCCAAGTGTACCAGTACTTGAGGGGCTCGCCCGGCGGTCCCACGATCCAGTTGCGGGCGAAGTTGACCATCTGCCCCCAGTCGGCGAAGCCGATCTCAGGGCCGAGGCCGAGGAAGCTCAAGGCCGCCACCGAGAGCACGATCGATCCGATGTCGAGGCTCGCGAGGATGATGAGCGGCCCAATGGCGTTGGGCAGGACGTGCTTGAAGAAGATGCGCACCGGGCTCGCGCCCAGCGCCCGGGCCGCGTCCACGAAGTCCTGGGCCTTGACCTTCAGGATGTTGCCGCGGAGCATCCGGGCGTAGGTCGGCCAGCTGACGATCGCGATCGCCAGCATGATCGTGGTCAGGCTGCGGCCGAAGATCGTCACCGCCACCATCACCAGGACCAGGCCGGGGAAGGCGTAGACCGCGTCGGTGAAGCGCATCAGGGTGTTGTCCACCCAGCCGCCAAGGTAGCCGGTGAGCCCGCCGATCACGATCCCGATCAAAAGCGCGACCCCGATCACCAGGATGCCCACGTAGAAGGCGCTGCGGGCGCCCCAGACGAGCCCATAGAGGATGTCGTAGCCACCCCCCGAGAGGCCCAGGGGGTACTTCTTCGAGGGGTGCTTGGGG
>JALVVO010000032.1 GCA_027023345.1 Thermaceae bacterium | reverse complement strand
GGCGAGGAAGAGGGTGAGCCCGCCGGAGCCCGTGCCCGCCTCGAGCACCCGATCCCCCGGCGCCAGGTCGAGCAGCATCACGATGGCGGCGGCGTCCTTGGGGTAGGTGACGGTGGCCGCGCGGGGCATGAGCAGGACGTACTCCTCGAGCGTCGGGCGGCGGACCCAAAGCCGCTCCCCCTGGTGGGTGCGCACCACCCCGCCGGGCCCGGCGGCGCGAATCGCCTCGTGGTCCACCGTGCCCCGGTGGTGGGAGAAGCGCCCGCCCGGCCGGAGGCGCACCAGGTACTTCCGGCCCTTGGGGTCGACGAGGAGGTAGAGGTCTTCCCGGCTCATTTGCCCTTTTGGCCAAGGGCTTCGGCCATCCGGGCGTAGCGGGCGTAGGCGTCCACGTCGAAGGGATTGGGCAGCTTGAAGGGCCCCACGAAGACCGTGGGCGTGCCCTCCAATCCCAGGCTCTCGGCCTCGGCCCGCATCGCCTTGACCACGTCGCGGTGCTTCTCGCCCTCCAGGCAGCTGCGGAACGCCTTGACGTCGAGCCCTAGTTCCTGGGCCAGGGCCACGTAGTTCACCCCCTGGCCCTTTTGGAGCTCGGCGAAGAGGCGGTCGTGGTAGGGCCAGAACTTGCCCTGGTCGGCGGCGCACTCGCTGGCCTCGGCGGCCTGGAAGGCGTCGGCGTGGATCTCGATAAGGGGGAAGTGGCGGTACTCGAAGCGGAGGACGCCCTTCTTTGCGAGCTTCTTGACCTCGGGGAGGACGGTGAGCGCGAGCCGCTGGCAGTAGGGGCAGTAGAAGTCCGAGTACTCGCGCACGAGCGGCCCCTTCTCGCCGAGGACGTGGCGCGGTTCGCCGAAGGCCGACTCGGGAACCTCGAAGGGGCTCACCTCGAAGCGGAGGTCGTCCTTCACCTGGATCTCGAGCACGTAAGCGGGCCCGAGCCCGACCCGGACCGGCCTTTTTTGCTGTTCGATCAGGCTCCGGTTGCCCCGGTACCAGGACTTGAAGGGCCCCTGGATCCCGTCGTCGCCGACGGTGGCGGCGAGCACCCGGGCGGCCTCGTCCACCGCGTCCTTGGGCCCGATGTAGCGAACCTTGTAGAGGAGGTCGCCCAGGGTCTCCACCTGGACGTAGCCCCGTTCCAGCTTGATGGGCTGGCCGGCGACGCCGGGCTTTTCCAGGTGGTCAAAAAAGCGCTCCACCGGCGCCGCGATCTCGGCCAGGGCGAGGCCAAAAAACAGCGTAAGGGCGAGGAACTTGCGCATGGCCCCCACTATAGCTTCAGGAACTCCACGAGGTCGAGCACGAAGAGCACCGCCCCGCCGACCTCGAGCTCGCCCCCCTCGTGGGGCACCGTCCGGGCCTCGGCCTTCTCGACGATCAGCGACTTCACCTCCTCCACCCGGGCGTCCTCGACCCCGATCAGGAAGGTGGTGTTTCCCTGGTCGAGAAAGCCTCCCCGGGAGGGGAGGCGGGTGGATTGAAAGCCGTTCTCCGCTAGGGCACGCGCGAGCGCGGGGGCGTCGTCGCTTTGCACCACGGCCACGACCAGCTTCATGCGGGCATTCTACCGGCAATAGGCTCCGTCGGTACGAGCCACCACTCCGAGATTTTTGGGCTTTACCGTGAGGGTGAGGGCTCCCGCCTGGGCCGGCACCCGGTGCACCCGCCCTCGGGCCTTGCGCGCGAGCCTGAGCCGTACCGTCACCGCGGCCACTCCGCCGCCAGACGTCTGGAAGTCGAACAGCCCGGGGTAGTCGTAGGTGTTGCTCCAGGGATCCGAAAGGGGTTGCACATAATCCACGAGGAGCCGCCCGCGCTTGCCCCGGTAGGCGCTTTCGGCCGGGTTGGGGCGCCCATCCGCGCGCACCGGGCAGGAAGCAGCGCCGCGCTTTCGGTAAAAACTTCGATATTCCATCAATACCCATACCTTTCCGTCGTTTTGGGAATCCAGGTCCAGCGCTTCGGCGGCGGACGCGTGGGTTACATAATGGCCGCGCTTCATCGGAAAGTAGGCGAAAAAGCGAAAACACCCCGCCTTATCGGCCGTGCAAGAAACCCCGTCTTTTAACGGCGGGAGGATCATCGCCAAGAACTTGGGTCCCACGGTCCAATCGCGTCCCCCGTCCAAGGTGTTCTGGGTCGTCCAGCCCGAGTTCGCGAGCCGGAGGACCGAATGGGGGGGCCAGACGTACCAGGCTTCCTTGAGCCGGCTGGCCACCAGCTGGTGAGCCACTTGAGCCTCGCTCAAGAGCTCGTTTTGGACCTGCAAGTTGCTGGAGGCCTTTAGGGTACTGCCGAAAAAGCGCACAAAGGCGAGCATGAGCACGGCCAGAATGGCGAGGGCCACGAGAATCTCGATCAGGGTAAAGCCTCTTTTCATTTCACGGCCCCCGGATGTCGAGCGTAAGCCTGGCGCGGACCTTGCCCCTGGTGTCATAAGCGGTTACGGTGACCCGCTTCGCGGGCACCGGGGTGGTGTCGGGAATCGCCGTGCTGCAGTCGGTGGAAAAGCTACGGGTACCCACCGGACGGGCTTGGTTATCGAGCGCCTGAACCTGGACTGTCACCCCGGGAGGGAGCGAAATGGGGGCACAGGTTTTCTTATATAAGCTGGCGTCGAGCCAGGCGGTGCGTAGGGCCTCGACGACCTGTTGGGCGCGCTGATTGGCGTCGAGTTGGGTACGTGCGTCGCGGGTTAAGCCAAAGAGGGGCAGGAGGCTCTGGCTCACTGCCGTTAGCATCACCACGAAGATCACGATGGCGATGAGCACTTCGATCAGCGTCAAGCCGCTACGGGCACGCACGGGCCAACACCACCTTTCCCGTCACGCCTACGATGCGAAGGCAAGCCGCGATGCGCCGGTCGCGGGAATGGCGAACCCTGAAAAGCGTGGAACTGGCGTTGGTCTCGCCAAAGGGGGCAGAGTAGGAAACTACGCCTAAGGCGGGGGGGGAGCGCCAAGTGACCCCGTTCTTGGTGTAGTCCAGCTCCAGGTACGCGGGGAGTTCCCGGCGATAGCTGCGGTAGGTATGGCCCAGTCGGTCTTTGACCTCGAGGGAAAACGTTCGCGGGCCGGTAAAGCGGACCCGCGCGGAGACGTTGAACCGCTGGGCCGTACTGCGAGCTTCCCGCAGGGTGGCGGAAAGCGTCATTAACCCATCCCGAACCTGGGCCCGCCAGCGGGCTTTGCGGTAGGTGTTTAGTCCCATTGCGAAGAGCACGGCGAGTATTGCGATGACGACCAGCAGTTCGACGAAGGTATAGCCCCCCCGCCCGCGTGCCATGGCTAGTCCTCCGGCACCTGGCGCCAGAAGCCCGGGGTCCCCGAGGTGGCTTCGCTCAGCTCGGCGCCCCATTCCCCTTCCACGAAGCGGGGGAACCCAGGAGGCGCCAGGCCCTCGAGCATGCGACGGTCGTACGTGAGGGCCGACCGGTAGCCCAGGAGCTTCTCCTCCCCTCCGCAATTCTTCCGCCAGTTGAGGGGACCGATTTCCTTCTGGATCATGCCTCCAAGGAGTTTGAAGCGTCCGAACTCCTTGCGCCAACAATAGCGCACGTAGCGGGTTTCGATCTTGCCGTTGTAGGCCATCAGTACCGCGTGCACGGTGAGGTCGGCTCCTGGGTTTTTCCAAACCCCTTTCGGATTCAGGCGAATGTTCCTGGCGTAGATCCCGAGCAGGTTGGGGGCCGCGTCTTTGTAGTCCTCCTGGGTGCAGCGGTCAATCACCTCGTCGGTGTCGCCGTCGCCATCCTCGTCCTTGGTGTCGCGGTGCGGGGTTTTGTTGCAGGCGGGCTTGGCGTAGGCCAGGTCGCCGGTGATCTGGAAGTCGTGCGGCGAGGCGAGCGTGAGCTGGGCGAACTCGGCGATGGCGGGCTTGGGCGGATCGGAGGGGCTTGCCTTATTCGGCCCGCTGATGGAGAAGTCGTCAGGGTCCACCACCACGATGCCGTTGAAGGGGCCCGGGGAGACGGTGACCGCGTCCATGGTTCCATGCTGTTCGACCACCGTGAGGTAAGGGTCGTCCTTGGTGTAGCGAAGAACGAGGTATTCCTTGGCGCTCTCCCTTACGTACACGTCTTTGGCAATGATGCAGGTGTAGCGACAAATGCATCCTCGCCTGCACCTGGGCTTAGGAATGCCGCGGCAGGCCTCGCCGGTGGGATCCACGTCCCAGCGCCGCGCTTGAACCGCAACGGGGGTGAAGGCAAGCGGGGAGCGGGGCCGAAGCACGTCCACCAGCCAGCGGAAGATCGGCAGGGGG
>JALVVO010000031.1 GCA_027023345.1 Thermaceae bacterium | reverse complement strand
GGGTTCGGGTTCGGGCTCGGGGGCCGCCCGCTCGCCGCCGGTCCCGGCCAGCCGGGGCGGGGGCGCGGCCAGTCCCTCGCCCTCGAGCAGCTTGACCCCGGCCTCGAGGGCCTCCGGCGGCACCTGGCGGGCCCAGTCGAGCCAGGCCCGCCAGTTGGCGAGCCGCTCGGCGAGGTCCCGCCACTGCTCCCCGAGGCGCTCCCAGGCGGCGAGGCGCTCGTCGTGGGCCCGGGCCTCGCGCTCCAGGTTCTCGGGGAGGCGGGCCAGGGCTTCGTCGGCGGCCCGCTCGAGCCGGCGGGCCTCGGCCTCGAGGCGGCGGAGCTCGAGGACGAGCGCCCGGCGTCGGGCGGCGAGCTCCTTAAGGAGAGGGTTTTCCGGGGCCAGCGGGGCTTCGAGCTCCCTCCCGGCGGCCTCGAGCTCGTCCCGCCAAGGCGGGGGCTCGGCCCGGATTTGGGCGGCGAGCTCCCGGGCCCGCTCCTCGCGGAACTCGCTCAGCAGTTCGGCGAGCTCGTCGAGCCGCTCGCCGGTGAGGGGCCGGCGGAGCCTGGTCCTGAGCTCGTCGCGGAGCTCGGTGAGGATCCGGTGCTCGGGGTAGCGGCGGCCCAGCTCCTCGACCTCGGCGAGCAGGGCCCGGGCCTCGGCCCGGAGCCTACGGCGGACCCTTCGAGCCCGCGCCCGTTCGCCGAGCCCGGCGAGGACCCGCCGCGTCCCGGCGGCCAGGGCCCGGAGGGTGGAGAAGGGGGGACGGTCGGCGAGCCGTTCCAGGAGGACGAGAGCGGCGAGCAAGGGGAGGAGGAGGCCCAGGGCCCCGAGGGCCCCGACCAGCCGGTCGTGGCCCTCGCGCCCGACCCGGCCGGCGAGTTCGGGGGCGAGGGCGGCCACTAGGGGCAGGAGGAGCAGGGCGGCGAGGAGGCCGGCGAGCGTCTTCTCGAGGTAGCGCCGGAGGGGGACCCGCCTCAGGGCGGCGTAGACCCCGTAGGCGAAGGGCAGGGGCAAGAGCCAGGCGACGAGCCCCAGGGTTTCGACGAGCGCGTCCTTCACCAGCCGCCCCAGCGCTCCCGAGTAGGGCGGCTCGGGCCAGAGGCTCGCGGCCAGGAAGAGGAAGGCCCCGAACAGCACCAGCGCCAGCGCCTCGAGGTCGCCCTTCGAGGGCGCGCGCCGGTTCTTCCTGGGGCGTTTGTTCGCCATCGCTAGGCCAATTCTAAGGGGCGCGGTCGCCCCGCGCCCCCGGGTCCGGCCACCGGCTACTTGAGCTTCTTCAGGGCCTCGACCACCGCCTGGGTGAGGTCGGTGTCGGGGTCGGCGTAGACGACGAGGTTCGAGGCCGCCGCCACCCGACGGTTCATCACCACGGCGAAGCCCTGGTCCCGGGCGACCTGGGCCACCACGCGGTCCACCTCCTTGATCAGGGGGTCGAGCTTCTCCTGGATCTTGGGCGCCCACTTGTCGCGGACCCGCTTCGCCGCCTCGGAGAGGACCTGGTAGTCCTCGCGGTCCTTGGCGGTCGCCTTGCCGGAGGCGATCTTCTCCTCCAGGGGCCGGAGCTTCTCCAGGAGGGGCTTGAGCTCGGCGTCGGCTTGCTTTTGGAGCTCGGCGACCTCGCCGTAGCGGGGGTGCGCCTGGATCACCGTCTCCGCGTCGAGGAAGCCCACGCGGGTGGGGATCGCCTTCTTCTGCGCGAGCGGCAGGCCCGAGAGCAAGAGCACGCCTAGGGCCAGGAGAAAGAGCCAGGTACGCTTCATGCCGCGAGGCTAGCAGGGGGCGGTGAAGGGGCCGTGAGAGGCCGGGGGACGTTTGTTCGGCCCTCGGCCTCTATAATCCCGACTAGGAGGTAGGAAAAACCATGCTGGTACGCGAGTGGATGACCCCCGACCCGGTGACGATTAGCCCCGATACCCCCGTGCTGGAGGCCATCAAGCTTCTCAAGGAGAAGGGCTTCCGCCGCCTTCCCATCGTCGAGGGCGGGAAGCTGGTGGGGATCGTGACCGACAAGGACCTGAAGGACGCCATGCCCTCCAAGGCCACCACCCTCTCGGTCTGGGAGCTCAACTACCTGCTCTCCAAGCTGACCGTGAGCGAGGTGATGGCCAAGCCGGTGATCACCGTGCAGGCGGACGAGCCCTTGGAGGAGGCGGCGCTCTTGATGGAGGAGTACAAGGTGGGCGGGTTGCCGGTGCTCGAGGGCGACCGCCTGGTGGGCATGATCACCATCACCGACGTGCTCCGGGCCTTCATCGAGGTGATGGGCATGAAGGAGGGCGGGGTGCGGATCACCTTCGACGTCCCCGATCGCCCCGGGGCGCTGGCCCAAGCGGCCCAGGCGGTGCCCCCGGCCAACATCGTCTCGGTGGCCACCGCCGGCAAGCACGACGGGATGCGCCGGATCGTGATGCGGGTCACCGGCGAGGACGCCGAGGGCGTGCCCGAGCGGCTCAAGGCCGCCGGCGAGATCGTGGTAGACGTGCGCAAGACCGAGCCCCGGCTCTGAGCGATGCGCCGTCTCGCGATCCTTTTGGCCCTCGTCCTGGCCGGCTGCGCGCCCCGCCTCGCCGGGGTGGACCCCTCCCGAGTCCCGAGCCCCGACACCTGGGACCCCCAGCCCGCGCCGATCGAGTGGTGGTACGTCTCCGCCTATCTGCCCGAGGAGGGTCTCGCCTTCCACTGGGCCTTCTTCAAGGCCTACGCCCCGGAGGGGATGCGGGTCTTCGGCCTGCCCGCCCGGGCCGTCTACCCCTACCCGATGCACGCCGCCCACCTGGCCCTCACCGACCTCGGGGCGGGGACGTTTCGCTTCCTCGAGCGCGACGACTTCACCCGACCCGACGCCCGGGTACGGGTCCTGGGAAGCCCCCTTCGCCTCGCCTTCGACGACTGGCGGCTCGAGCGGAGAGGGGACGCCTACCGGCTCGTCGCCGGGCCCCTGGACCTTTGGCTCGTGCCCCTGAAGCCCCCGGTGGTGCACCCGCCGGGGTACTCGGGGAGCGCCGAGACCGGGCGGATGTACTACGTCTCGTATACGAGGCTCGCCCTCTACGGCCGGATCGCCGGGCGCCAGGTGCAGGGATTCGCCTGGATGGACCACCAGTGGGGCGAGCAGCTCGCCGGCCGCCGGGTGGGCTGGGACTGGTTCGGCCTGCACCTCTCCGATTGGAGCGAGCTGATGCTCTACCGGGTGCGGGACCTGGACGGGCGGGTCAAGGTAACCCACGCTTCGGTGGTCCTTCCCTCGGGCGAGGTCCGGAAGCTGGGGCCGGTGACGATGGCGCCGAGGGCCAGCTGGCGCTCCCCGGCGAGCGGCTACCGCTACGCGGTGGCCTGGGAAGTGGCGGCGCCCGGCCTCCGCCTTCGGCTTCGGCCCCTTCGCCTGGCCCAGGAGCTCAGGACCACCACCACCCGGGTCGCCTACTGGGAGGGCCCTGTCGAGGGCGAGGGCGAGCGGGCGGGGCACGGCGTAAAGGCCTGGGGCATGGGCGAGTTTATCGGCGGGCCCTGGCCCCGCTAGAGCCCGAGGTGCGCCCGGGCCGCCTTCAAGAGGGCGGCCACCGCTTCCCGGCTCTCGGCCTCGGCGTAGATCCGAAGCACCGGCTCGGTGCCCGACGGCCTGAAGAGCACCCAGGCCTCGTCGCCGAGGTGCCACTTCACCCCGTCCAGGGTCTCCACCCCGGTGACCGCGCGGCCGGCCAGGGGGACGGGCGTTTGGGCCCGCTCCATGGCGGCGTCCTTCTGGGCGTTCGACTCGAGGTGGAGGTCGAGCCGGTCGAAGGCGTGCTTATAGCCGACCTCGGCCTCGATCTCGGCGAACTGCTCGGCGAGCGACTTGCCGGTCTTGGCCACCGACTCGAGGAGCAAGAGGGCGTTCAGCACCCCGTCCCGCTCGGGGATGTGGCCGGCGACCCCGATGCCCCCGGACTCCTCGCCGCCGATCAGGACGCCGCCTTTTAGGAACTCGTCGGTGATGTACTTGAAGCCGATCGGGGTGGTGACCACCTCGAGCCCGAGCTTCTTCGCCAGGAGGTCCACGATCTTGGAGACCGAGAAGGTCTTCACCACCCGGCCGCGGTAGCCCTTTTCGTAGAGGTGCTTCAAAAGCACCGCGAAGATCTGGTGGCTGTTGAAGTACTCGCCGCCGGCGAGCACCGCCCCGATCCGGTCGGCGTCGCCGTCGGTGACGGCGGCGAAGGTAAGGCCCTCCTCGTTCTTCATCAGGGCGAGGAGGGTGGTGAGGTTCTTGGGGATGGGCTCGGGGTTCACGCCATAGAAGAGGGGGTGGGGCACGGCGTGGAGGTCGCGGACCTCGAGCTCG
>JALVVO010000030.1 GCA_027023345.1 Thermaceae bacterium | reverse complement strand
TCCCCAAGGAGGAGGCCCTCGCCGAGCTCGCCCGCGACCAGCCCTGGATCGCCGAGGTGGCCGAGCTCCTCGAAAACCCGCTCCCGGACACCCTGCTCGTCACCCCCGCCCGGGCCGAGGAGGTGGCAATGGTGGCCGAACGCCTCCGGGCGATTCCCGGGGTGGAGGCGGTGGAGTACGGGGGGCGGCTCACCCTGGAGCTCGTGCGCCTGGCCCGGGGCGTGCGGATCGGGGCGCTCGCCCTGGTCTTCATGCTGATCCTCAACACCTTCTTTAGCGTGATGGGCACGATCCGGCTCTCCATCGAGAGCCGGCGGGACGAGCTCGAGGTCATGCAGCTGGTCGGCGCCACCCGCGGCATGATCCTCCTGCCCTTCGTCTTCGAGGGCTTTTTGCTCACCACCGGGGCAGCGGTGCTGGCGGCGACGGTGGCGATCCCCGTCTACCGTTACCTGAGCGGGGAGCTGGTGCGGTTTTACCCCTTCGTCCCGGTGCTCGGCCCGGACGACCTCCTGCTCTCGGTGGAGGGGCTCTTCTTGCTGGCCCTGGCGCTGGGCGCGGTAGGGGGCTGGCTCTCGAGCCGGGCGCGGCTTAAGGAGGTGGCGTGAGGCGGGCGGCCCTGGTATTTCTCCTCCTCCTGCCCTTGGCCTTCGGGCAGGGGCTCGAGGCCGAGCTCCAGCGGGCCGAGGCCCTGCGGAAGGCGCAGGAGGCGGAGGCGGCGCGGGTCGCCGCCGAGCTCAAGGACCTCGACGCGAAGACCCGCGACCTGAGGAAGCGGATCGCCGCCCTCGACGCCCAGCTCGCCAAGCTCGCCCGGGAGCTCGCCCGCCTGAACGCCCGGGCGCGGGCCCTGGAGGAGGAAATCGAGAGGCTCAGCACCGAGGAGGCCACGAAGGCCCGGGACTTCGAAAAACGCAGGCACGAGCTCGCCCGGCTCCTCGACCTGCTCTGGCGCGAGCGGGCGGCCGGCCGGCTGCCGGTGGTGCGGGCCACCTCTTTCGCCGAGCTCGCCGCCAAGAGCCGCTGGCTCGGGGCCCTGGGCGCGGCCGAGCTCGACCTCGCCCAGCGGGTCCGCGCCGAGGCCGAGGCCCTGGCCTCGCTGCGGCGCAGGAAGACCGCGCTGCTCGACGAGCTCAAGCGGGCACGGGCCGAGGCCGAGGCGAAGCGAAACGAGCTCGCGGCCCAGAGAAAGCGGCTCGGCCGGATGCTCGCCCAGCTCGAGCAGCACAAGAAGGCCCGGGCGCTGAAGCTGGCCGAGCTGGAGCGGGCGAAGCGCCAGCTCGACGCCGAGATCGCCCGGCTGAAAAAGGAGCTCGAGGCCGAGCGCGCCCGGGTCCAATCCGCCGCGCTGCGCGTGCCCAAGGCGCTCGTAGGCCGCCTGCTCTTCCCCGTGGCCGGGGGCAGGATCGAAAAACGCTACGGCCAGGACGGGCAGGACTTCGAGTGGATCCGGGCACCCCGGGCCGGCGCGCCGGTGCGGGCCGCCGGCGCCGGCGAGGTCTTCGCCGTGCTCTACTACGGCAACGTGGGCTGGACGGTGCTCATCCAGCACACCGCCTCCCTCTTCACCCAGTACGTCAACCTGCAGGAGCCCCCGGTGGCCACCGGCGACCACGTCGAACAGGGCGAGGTGATCGGCTACCTCGGCGGCGGGGCGCTGATCCCCCCCGACGTGCTCTGGTTTAGGGTCGCGGTCTGGAAGAACGGGCGCTTTTACTACGTCAACCCCGATCCCTACTTCTAGGAAGCTCGAGCTCGAAGACCAGCCCGCCCTCCTCGCCGGGACGGGCGCGCACCGAACCTCCCATCGCGCTGGCGAGGGCCCGAACCACGGCGAGGCCCAAGCCACTCCCGCCCCGGGGACGGGCGGGATCCCGCCGGTAGAAGGGCTCGAAGAGCCGCTCTACCTCTTCCGGGGGCACCCCGGGGCCGCGGTCCCGGACCTCGATCCGCCCCGGCGCGACCCGAACCTCCGCCCAGGCCCCCCCGTACTTCTGGACGTTGGTGGCGAGGTTCCAAAGGATCTGGCGCAGGCGGTCGGGGTCGGCGAGGGCGGTCCCCTCCCCCACCAGGCGGTAGCTACCGGGGAGTACGCGGTCGAACACCTCCCGCACCGCCTCGGCGAGGTCCACCTCTACCGGCCTCAACGCGAGCCCCCCGGCGGCGACCACCGAGAGCAGCTCGAGGTCCTCCACGAGCCGGGTGATCCGGTCCACCTCGGCAACCAGGGCCTTCAGGTTGGCCGCGTCCGGGGCCAGGACGCCGTCGGCGAGCGCCTCGAGCTCGGCCTTGAGCACCGCCAGCGGGGTCCGGAGCTCGTGGGCAGTGGCCGCGAGCTGCCGCTCCTCCCGAGCCCGCTCCTCGGCCAGGCGGTCGGCCAGGGCGTTGAAGGCGGCCGCCAGCTCGGCGATCTCGTCCCGTCCCCGCACCCTCGCCCGGGCCGAGCGGTCGCCAGCGGCGTAGCGCCGGGCGGTCTCGGTGAGCTCGCGGATGGGCCGAGCGAGACCAAGGGCGAGCCCCGCCCCCGCCGCCGCCGCCACCACGAGCGCGAAGAGAAGCGCCTTCCGGCTCTCCCTCTTGAGCTCCTCAACTAACCGCTCCCCAGGACGGTGCCCCGCCGGGGCGAACGGGCGGGGCCCGTCGAAGTAGCGCCGGACGTGCTCGGCCTGCACCCGCTCGATCAGCACCAGGGTGAGCCCGCCGGAAAAGAGGGCCACCGCGAGGAAGGCGATCACCAACCGGGTCGCGATCCTCACGGCGCCACCCGGTAGCCGACCCCGCGCACGGTCTCGACCTTTTGGGCGCATGGGCCGAGCTTTTTCCGCAGGTTCTTCACGTGGGCGTCCACGGTGCGCTCGTCCACGTAGGCCTCGCCGAGCGCGTCCAGGAGCTCCCGCCGGGAGAGCGCCCGCCCCCCTGAGGCGAGGAGCGCCTGGAGGATCTTGAACTCGCTGGGGGTAAGGGGAACCTCGCGCTCGCCGCAGGTGACCCGCACCGCGCCGGCGTCGAGGAAGAGGTCGCCGGCGCGGTAGCGCTCGACCCGCTTGGCCTCGGGCCGGCTCCGGCGGAGGACCGCCTTGACCCGGGCCACCACCTCGCGGGGCGAGAAGGGCTTGGTCACATAATCGTCGGCCCCGAGCTCGAGCCCCAAAATCCGATCCAGCTCGGCGCTCTTCGCCGTCACCATGATGATCGGCACGCTCGAGACCGCCCGCACCCGCCGGGTGAACTCGACGCCGTCGAGCTCGGGGAGCATCAGGTCCAAGAGGATCAAGTCGGGATCGAAGCTGCGAAAGAGGGCGAGCGCCTCCTTACCGTCCCTGGCCCGCTCGGCAACGAAACCCTCGGCGGAAAGGTAGCGGGCGAGCACCTCGGCGATCCGGGGCTCGTCCTCGACGATCAGGATGCGCTCGCCCGCCATGCTTCTAGCTTACCGACCGGGCCCCCGCCCTGCCGGCGGCGCGTGGCCAGGGCAGTTTCCTTGCCCGTGACCCCCGGGGTTGTTCGCGTGCAGGATCTGCTCCACCGCCTGGAGCTTTGCCATGACCTCCTCGGGCTTGAGCGGCCGCGCCCGCACCCGGGCAACCTCCTCGGGGGTGTATTCGGGCGCGCTCGCGCCGAAGTTCGCGTTCTTCCACTGGGCCTTGAGCCAGTTCAAAAGGGTCGCCACCTCCTCGTCGCTCATCGCCGCCGCGAAACCGGGCATCACCCCGTTATAGGTCACGCCCCGCTGCACCAGCTCGCCCTTGAGCCCAAAGAGTACGCTGGCCACCAGGAACTCCCGCCCTTCGGGCAGGGTGGAAAGCCGCCCGATGGGGCCGTCGATGAAGGGGTAGGTCCCGGGAACGCCCTGCCCGTCTTCCTGGTGGCAGCTCGCGCAGTAGGCCCGGTAGAGCTCGGCGCCGTCCGCGGCCAGCGCTGGAGCCGCGCCCAAGAGGGTCAGGCTGGCTAGCAATACCACCGCAAAACCTCGCTTCATCTTCGATCACCTCCGGGATAAGGCTAGGCCCGGACGGGTAAAGCCCGGGCGAAGCTTTGGTGAAGGTTTCGTGAAGCTAGCGGCGGTAGGTGCCCATCCAGTGGGCCTCGGCCAAAACCTTTAGGCCACCGAGCCGACGCGCCACCGACCGCGCCGGCGCCCCGGGGGGCAGGCCGAGGCTCGGAACCCCGAGGGCGAAGAGCCGGAAGAAGTAGCGGTGGGCGGGGTGGCCCCGGGGCGGGCAGGGACCGCCGTAGCCCACCCGGCCGAAGTCGTTGGTCCCCTGGAGGAAGCCCCGGAGCTCCGCCCGCTTCGGCACACCCTCGGGAAGCCCGGGGACGGCGGGAGAA
>JALVVO010000029.1 GCA_027023345.1 Thermaceae bacterium | reverse complement strand
CGGGCGGCGAGGGAGGAGAGGCGGCCTAGAGCCGCCCCCACCCAGGGGAGACAGGGGGCCGCCCGGCGGAAGGCCGCGGCGTCCGCCGGAACCCGCCCCCCGGGGAGGACAGTGAGGAAGCCGAGGGCGACGCGGCAGGAGGCCACGACCCCAAGATACCGGCAATACTGGGGGTATGCGGGTCGCCTTTTTTGAGCTAGAAGGGTGGGAAGTTCCGGAGATCAAGAGGCTACTCCCCCCCGCCGGCTTCGAACTTGTCGCCCTTTCCCGGGAACCCCTGACACCAGGCCTCGCCCGGGAGCTCGGCGAGGTGGCGGCGGTCTCGGTTTTCATCCACTCCCGGCTGGACGCTCAAGTCTTCGACGCCCTGCCCGGGCTCCGGCTCGTCGCCACCCGCTCCACGGGCTATGACCACATCGACCTCAAGACCGCGAGGAAGCGGGGGATTCAGGTATGTAACGTGCCCGGTTACGGCGACCAGACCGTCGCCGAGTACGCGCTGCTCCTGATCCTCGCCCTCCTCCGGCGGCTCAAGCCCACCCTGCTCCGAACCGAACGGGGGGAATTCTCCCGTGAGGGGCTCCGGGGCCGCGACCTCGGGGGGAAGACCGTGGGGGTGATCGGCACCGGGCGAATCGGGAGCCGTCTGGTGGCGCTGCTCGCCGGCTTCGGGGTCAAGATCCTGGCCTACGACGTGCAGCCCAGGCCCGAGCTCACCCAGCGCTACGGCGTGCGCTACGTCCCCCTCGAAACCCTTCTCGCCGAGGCTGACGTGGTCAGTCTCCACGTGCCCTACCTCCCCTCCACCCACCACCTCTTAAACCGTGACCGCATCCGGCGCATGAAGCCGGGCAGCTACCTGGTGAACACCTCCCGGGGCGCGGTAGTGGAAACCCAAGCGGTGATCGAGGCCCTCGAAGAGGGCAGGCTCGCCGGGGTGGCGATGGACACCTTCGAGGGCGAGGAGGTCTGGATGGAGGAGGCCCTGATCCTCGGGGGCGGCCCGCACCCGGTGCCCGAGGCCACCCTGCGGGCGGCTCTCAAGAGCTTCTACCTCCATCGCTTCGAAAACGCCCTGCTCACCCCCCACAACGCCTACAACACCGATGAGGCGGTGGGTCGGATTCTCGAGACCACCCTGGAAAACCTCCTCGCTTACAAGAACGAGGGACGCTGTCGGCACCCGGTGGGCTAGCCCTCGCTGACGCCGGCCTCCTCGAAGGTCGCCATCCCCGAGAGCATCGCCGCCGCCGCCCGGAGCACGGGGAAGGCGAGCACCGCCCCGGTGCCCTCGCCGAGCCGGAGCCCGAGGTCGAGGACGGGGAAAAGCCCAAGGGCCTCGAGCTGCCGCGCGTGCCCCGGCTCCACCGAGCGGTGGCCGGCGAAGAGGTAGTCCCCGACCTCGGGGGCGATCCGGGTCGCGAGGAGCGCCCCGGCGGTGACCGGGAAGCCGTCGGTCACCACCGGTACCCCGGCCTCGGCGCCGGCGAGGAAGACCCCGGCGGCGGCGAGGAGCTCGAGCCCCCCAAGCTCGGCGGCGACGGCAAGGGGCTCGGCCCCCGCGAGGTCCCCCAGCCGCTCGGCCGCCCGCGACAGCGCCCTTTCCACCACCTCGACCTTCCGCCGGTAGGTGGCGTCGTCCACCCCCGTGCCCCGGCCGGTGACGGCCTCGGCGGGAAGGCCGAGGAGCGCGGCGGTGAGGGCCGCCGCCGCGGTGGTGTTGCCGATCCCCATGTCGCCGGCGGCGAGCAGGGTAGCGCCCCCCTCAATCGCCCGCTTCCCCGCTTGGTAGCCGGCCAGGAGGGCGGCCTCGGCCTCGGCCGGGCTCATCGCCGGCTCCTTGGCGAGGTTCCCGGTCCCGGCGCGGACCCGGGCCTTGACGAGCCCCGGGGCGTCCGGGAACTCGGGGCCCCGCACCCCCACGTCGAGGACGTAGACCCGGGCGTCCGCGCTGCTTGCGATCTGGTTGATGGCGGCGCCGCCTGCGAGGAAGTTCTGCACCATCTGGTAGGTGACCTCGGGCGGGTAGGCCGAGACCCCCTCCTCCCAGGCCACCCCGTGGTCGGCGGCGGCGACCACCACCGCCCCGGGGCCGAGCGCGGGGCGGTCGGTGCCCTGGATCGCCGCGATCCGCGCCGCGAGCTCCTCGAGTCGCCCCAGCGACCGCGGCGGCTTGGTGAGCCGGTCGAGCCGGCTCCAGGCCCGCTCGAGCGCCTGCTTCGATACCGGTTGGATCGAAAACGCCTTCATAACTCCAAACCCCCCTTCAACCGCACCGCCTGGCCGGCCACCAACAGGAAAACGGCGTCGGCGGCCTCGGCCAGGCGTTGGTTGGCCCAGCCCATGAGGTCCCGAAAGGTCCGGCCCAGGGGCGTGGCCGGCACCACCCCCATCCCCACCTCGTTGGAGACGAGGATTAAGGTCTTCTCCCGGGCACGGGCGACGCGGAGGAGGGCCAAAAGCTCCTCCCGGGCCACCTCCTCCCCCTCCTCGACGAGCGCGTTCGAAAGCCCCACCGAAACGCAGTCGAGCACGACCACCGGCGCCTCCGCCCCGCGGACGGCCTCGGCCAGGCCTCGGGGGGCCTCGATCGTTGGCCAGGCGGCGGGGCGCTCGGCGCGGTGGCGGGCGATGCGGGCCGCCATCTCGGGGTCGGTGGCGCGGGCGGTGGCGACGAAGGCCACCCGCTCCCCCCCCAGCCGCCGGGCGAGCCGGAGCGCCGCCCGGCTCTTGCCGCTCCGCGCCCCGCCGAGGAGCAGGTAGACCGCCCCCGGGGGCACCCGCCTCGGACGTTCCTCCTTCTCGGCCATCGCCATGAGGAACTCCCCATCCAGGTGTTCCTCCACCGCGTCGGCGAGGGCGTCGAAGGTGGAGGCAAGCCCCTTCGCGACCCCGCCGAAGAACGCCCGCTGGACGGAGGCGTTTTTGAAAAGCCCGTGGAGGAAAACCCCGAGCACGTTTTGCCTCTGGTAGCCGAGGCCGCCGGGGAGGACCGCGTCCACCGCGCCCCGGGGCTCGGTCCGGCCGTGGTGGATCTCGTAGCCCTGGACGCAGGCGCCGGAAAGCGCGCTAAAAGGGGACTTTAGCTCAAGAAAGCAGGCCTCGCGCTCCCGCACCACCTTCTCCGCCCCCATCTCGGTCCATAGGGGCAAAAGGCCGAGGCCCTCGACCTCGCCGCCGAACTCCACGCCCCGGGGATCCGCGATCCCCTCGCCGAGGAGCTCGAGCCCCCCGCAGACCCCGAGCACGGGCCGGCCGGCCTCGGCGTAGGCGCGGATCGCCCGGTCCATTCTCGAAGCCCGCAGGTGGTCGAGCGCCGCCCGGACGTTCTTCGCGCCGGGGAGGATCAAAAGCTCGATTTCCTCGAGCTCCTCGGGTACTTCCACAAAGCGCACCCGGGCAAGCTCGGCAAGCGGCCAGAACTCGTCGAGGTTCGAGGCGAAGGGGTAGCGAACGATGCCCACCCTCGGCCCCCCTGGCGCCGGACCCTGGGTGCCCAAGAAGGGCGCGTCCTCGTCGGGAAGCCGGTGGCGAAGGAAGGGCAAAACGCCAAGCGGGGCCATCCCCGTCCGCCGCCAGAGGTCCAGGGGCGCGGGGGCGAGGAGGGCCGGGTCGCCCCGGAACTTGTTCAAGACGAAGGCGACCAGGCGCTCGCGGTCCGCTTCGGGCAGGTAGGCGTGGGTGCCGAGAAGGGCGGCAAAGGCCCCGCCCCGGTCGATGTCCGCGACCAGGATCGCGCTCGCGTCCGCCGCCCTCGCCACCCGAAGGTTGGTGACGTCAAAGGGCAGGAGGTTGGGCTCCGCCGGGCTGCCCGCGCCCTCGATCAGGACCAGGTCATGCCTGGAAAGAAGCGCCTTGAGGCTCTCTTCGATCGGGGGCCAGAGGTGGGGCGCGCGTTCCTTCCAGGGCACCCGGGAAAGCTCGGGCCGCGCCCGTCCGAGAACCACCACCTGGCTCCTCGTCTCCGCCTCGGGCTTCAAAAGCACCGGGTTCATCCGCACCTCGGGCCGCACGCCGGCGGCGAGGGCCTGGTAGTACTGGGCCGCGCCCATCTCCCCGCCAGCGGCCACCCGGGCGTGGTTCGACATGTTCTGCCCCTTAAAGGGGGCGACCCGAAAGCCCCGCCGCGTGTAGTAGCGGGCAAGGGCGGTGACGAGGAGGCTCTTCCCCACCCCCGAACCGGTGCCGAAGACGGCGATCGCCCTAGCCATCGAGCGCCTCCCAGAGCAGGCGGCGCGCCCTCGGCCCCTGGGCGCTGAGACGGGCCCAGTCGGGAAGGCCTTTGTCGTGAAGGCTTCGGACCCAGACGCCGCGGTCAAGAAGCCCCTTGATCCGCTCCCGGCCGAGCCGCGCCATCAAGAAGTTCGCCCGCCCCTCGACCCCG
>JALVVO010000028.1 GCA_027023345.1 Thermaceae bacterium | reverse complement strand
CGGGCCGGTGACGATGACCTTTAGAGGCTCCATGAGTTGTTGCCGAACCTCCTTCGCAAGAGCCCGAGCAACCGCCCGGCCAGGCCGCGCCGCTCCCGGGTGGGCTCGGGGCGCCGCTCGAGCGGCTGCACCGCCCCTAGGGTGCGGAGCTTGTAAAGGAGGTAGCGTACCCGGTCGGTGGGCAGGCCGACGAGGGGTGCGAGGCGCCGGGCGCTGGCTCCCTCCGAGAGGTGGGGCCAAGCGCGGTCCAAAAACTCGGCGAGGACCGGGTCGCTGTAGGCCAGGGCGACGTTGCCCAAGGTGAAGACGGTGTCGGGCATGGGGAGTTGCTCGCGGACGCTCTCGAGTTCGTCCTTCAGGGTGACGAGCTTGAGGACGAGCTCGTCCACTGGCAGGTTCAGGCAGCCCCGCTGGTGCCTCGGGGCCTCGCCCCGAAAGAACTCGAAGCTGCCCTCGCCCCTTTCGAGGAACTCGAAGAGGCGTTCCTCGAGCTGGCCGGGGGAGAGGACCCGGCGCTCCTCCTCGGCGCAGACCACCCGGCGGCGCTGGATATAGAGCTCGAGGGTGCCTTCCTTACGAATCAGTGTCAGGCGCCCGTTTTGGTGCGATAGCAGGGGCAGAAGGTCTATGAGGCCGATATCACGCAGGTTGCCAAAGATCGCCATACCCTATTCCTCCGGTGGGCCGGTCGCGCCACTGGCTCCGCCCACCCGCCTGGCGCCCGTCTCGCGGCGTGGGCGTTCGCGCCTCCCAAGGTTGGGAGTATATCAATTACTCATAGGCATGCATACCCCCCAAATGGGGGTGTGGGGTATCCGGCGTGGTAGGCTGCCCGATGGTATGCGTCGTTTCTTCGGCACCGACGGGGTTCGCGGCCGCGTGGGCGAGGCGCCGATGACGCCCGAGTTCGTCCTTGCCCTGGGGAGGGCCGCCGCGCTCGAGCTCAAAGGACCGGTCGTCCTTGGGCGGGATACCCGGGCCTCGGGGCCGATGCTCGAGGCCGCCCTGGTCGCCGGGATGCTGGAGGCGGGGGCCGAGGTGCTCGCCCTCGGCGTGCTCCCCACCCCCGGGGTCGCCTACCTCGCCGGATCCTATGGGGCCCGGGCGGGGGCGGTGATCTCGGCGAGCCACAACCCCTACCACGACAACGGGGTCAAGTTCTTCGGCGAGGGGGGGAAGAAGCTCCCCGACGAGGCCGAGGCCCGGATCGAGGCCGCCCTGGAGCGCCCCTCGGCCTACCGCGAGGGCGGCCGGCTCCGCGACGCGCCCGAGGGGGAGGCAAGGTACCTCGAGCACCTGCTCGCCCACGCCCCCGACCTCACCGGGGTGCGCCTGGTGGTGGACGCCGCCCACGGCGCCACCTACCGGATTGCCCCCGAGCTCTTTTCCCGCGCCGGAGCCGAGGTCTTCGCCATCGGCACGAGCCCGGACGGAAGGAACATCAACCGGGGCCTCGGCGCCACCCGGCCGGAGACGATGGCCCGGCTGGTCGCCGAGCTCGGCTACGACCTCGGGGTCGCCTTCGACGGCGACGGCGACCGGGCGATCTTCGCCGACCGCCAGGGCCGGATCGCCACCGGCGACCACGTGCTCTACCTGCACGCCCGGGTGGTCGGGCTCGGCAAGGTGGTGGGCACGGCGATGAGCAACCTGGGGCTCGAGCACGCCCTGCGTCGGGAAGGGGTGGCGTTCTACCGCGCCCCGGTCGGCGACCGCTACGTCGCCGAGTGGATGGAGCGGGAGGGCGCCCCCCTCGGCGGGGAGCCAAGCGGCCACGTGATCTTCGCCGACCGCTTCCACACCGGCGACGGCCTGCTCACCGCCCTCTTGACCCTGGCCGCGCTAAAGGAAAGCGGCACCGACCTCGCCGACTGGGTGGACGCGCTGGTGCTCTACCCCCAGGTCATCGAGAACGTTCCCGTCCGGGACAAGGACCGCGTGGTGGCCCACCCGAGGCTCGCCGAGCTCGTTCGCGAGGCCGAGGCGCGGCTCGCGGGAGGGCGGGTCAACGTCCGCCCCTCGGGGACGGAGCCGGTGGTGCGGGTGATGGTCGAGGGGCCCGAGGAGGCCCTCGTTCGGGAGGTGGCGCGCGCGCTCGCCCGCGCCCTTGCCGCGCTAGAATGAGCGGGGAAGGAGGCCGCCGTGAGCCGTTCCCTCTTGCGTCTTGAATCGCGGGTGGCCCGGGCCCTCGCGGGCATCATCCACGAGATGCAGGACCCCCGGTTGCCCATGGTGGTCACCGTGGAGCGGGTCCGGATCTCCGCCGACCTCTTCCGGGCGCGGGTCTTGATCAGCGCGCTCGAGCGGGCGGAGGAGACCGCCCAGCTTTTGAACCGCGCCCACGGCTACCTGCAGGAGGAGCTCGCCCACGAGGTCCCCATGCGGCGCGTCCCCCGGCTCTCCTTCCACACCGACCCCCGCGAGGTGCTATGACCGCCTTCTACCCCGTCCTCGTTCGCTACGCCGAGACCGACCAGATGGGCGTCGTCCACCACGCCGCCTACGTGGTCTGGCTGGAGGAGGCGCGGACGCGGTTGCTCGCGGACGCCGGGCTTCCCTACCACGAGCTCGAGCGGGAGGGGCTCTTCTTCCCGGTCGTCGAGCTCTCCCTCCGCTACCACCGCCCGCTCCGCTACGGGGAGACGGCCCAGGTCGAGGTACGCCTGGAAGAGGTGAAGAGCCGGCGGGTGGCCTTCGCCTACCGCGTCCTCCGCCCCGGGGGCGGGCTGGCGGCGGCGGGCCGGACGGTGCACGTGCCCCAGGACGAAAAGGGCCGGGCGGTCCGGCTTCCCCCGAAGGTCTACGAAAAGCTTCGCGCCCTCGCCGAAGCTTGAGCGTGCTATACTAAAGGCCCAGGGGGATCCCCTCTGGAGGACGCATGGACGAGGTCTTTACGCTCTTTGAACGCCACATTAACCCCGGACTCGCAGGGCTCCTTCGCTTCACCGGCCTCGACCGCGTCGAGGACCGGGCCGAGGGCGTCTACGTCTGGGACAGGTCGGGCAAGCGCTACCTCGACTTCCTGGGGCTTTACGGCACCCTGAACCTCGGCCACCGCCACCCCCGGGTGGTCGAGGCGGTGAAGCGGCAGCTCGATCGCATGCCGATGAGCGTGCGGGTCCTCGTGCCCGAGCCCACCGCCCGGCTCGCCGAGCGCCTGGCCGAGGTGACCCCGGGGGAGCTCTCCATGGTCTTTTTCGGCAACTCCGGGGCCGAGGCGGTGGAGGCCGCGATCAAGCTCGCCCGCATCCACACCGGGAAGCCCGGCATCGTCACCACCGAGGGCGGCTTCCACGGCAAGACGATGGGGGCGCTCTCGCTCACGCCCCGCCCGGCCTACCAGGACCCGGTCCGGCCCCTCGTTCCCGGGGTCAAGGTGGTCCCCTACGGCGACGCCGAGGCGGTGGCGGCGGCGATCGACGACGCCACCGCGGCGGTCATCGTGGAGCCGATCCAGGGGGAGGGGGGGATCCGGATCCCGCCCGAAGGGTACCTCCGCGAGCTCCGGCGGATCACCGCCGAACGGGGCGTGCTCCTGATCGTGGACGAGGTCCAGACCGGGCTCGGCCGCACCGGACGCTTCTGGGGCGTGGACTGGGAGGGCATCGCGCCCGACCTCCTCACCAGCGCCAAGGCCCTGGGCGGCGGGGTCATGCCCATCGGCGCCGCCGTCGGACGCCCCGAGCTCTTTGCGGCCTTCCGGGAGAACCCCCTGATCCACTCCTCCACCTTCGGGGGGAACCCGCTGGCGGCGGTGGCGGCTCTGGCGGCGATCGAGGTGACGCTGGAAGAAGACCTCCCGGCGCGGGCCGAAGCGATGGGCGCGCGGCTCATGAAAGGCCTCGAGGCGCTTGCCGCCGAGTACCCCCACCTCATCGAGGAGGTGCGCGGTCGGGGCTTGATGATCGGGGTCGAGTTTGCCGACGCCGATATCGGCGCGCTCTTCATCAGCGAGCTCGCCGAGCGCGGGGTGCTCACCGCCTTCGGGCTCAACAACCCCAAGGTAGTGCGGCTTGAGCCTCCCTTGATCGTCACTGAGGCCCAGGTGGAGGAGGCGCTCGATCGCTTCGGCGAAGCGCTCCTCGCCACCGACCGGGCGCTCGAGGGCATCCTATGAAATGAAGCAAGCGGTCTACCAACACTTGAAGCGGCGAAACCGGCCCACCCACCCCAAGGAGCTCGCCCGGGCGTTAGGGCTCAAGCGCTCGGAGGTCCGGGGGCTCTTGAACGAGCTCGTCGCCGAGGGCAAGGTCGAGCGGGTGCGAAGCCGCTACCAGCTGCCCGGGGGCGGGAAGCTCGTCACCGGCCGGCTCGACCTCGCCCGGGACGGCTACGGCTTCGTCGTGCGCGAGGACGGCGGCCCCGACCTCTTCGTTCCCGAGGCCCGGCTTCGCGGGGCCTGGCACGGCGACCGGGTCGAGGCCCGGGTGACGGG
>JALVVO010000027.1 GCA_027023345.1 Thermaceae bacterium | reverse complement strand
CCTCGGGGGGCTCGGCGGCGGCGGTGGCGGCGGGGATAGTGCCGCTCGCCCTGGGTTCGGACACCGGGGGGAGCATCCGCCAGCCGGCGGCCTACACCGGGGTGCTGGGCTTCAAGCCCACCTACGGCCGGGTCTCCCGCTACGGCCTGATCGCCTACGCCTCGAGCCTCGACGTGGTGGGGCCCTTCGCCCTCGACCTTTTGGACCTGGCGCTGGCGATGGACGCGCTCGCCGGGCCCGACCCCAAGGACGCCACCAGCCTGGACGCGCCGGGGCGGTTCGTGGCAGCGCTCGAGCGGGGGGTCGAGGGGCTCCGGGTGGGGCTCGTCGAGGAGACCGTGGGACCGGGCACCGACCCCGGCGTGAAGGCGGCCACCCTGGGGTTCTTGCGGGTGCTCGCCGAGGCCGGGGCCGAGGTGGGGGAGACGAGGGTCCCCGAGCTCGAGTTCGCCCTCGCCACCTACTACCTGGTGGCGACCAGCGAAGCGAGCTCCAACCTCGCCCGCTACGACGGCACCTTATATGGCCGGCGCGAGGTCGCGCCCGAGCTGGTCGAGACGATGAAGCGGACCCGGGCGAGGTTCTTCGGCCCCGAGGTCAAGCGGCGGATCCTCATGGGCACCTTCGCCCTCTCCTCGGGCTACTACGACGCCTACTACGGCCGGGCGCTCAAGGCCCGGCGGGCGATCGCCGACGCCTTCGCCCGGGCCTTCGAGCGCTTTGACGTGCTCGTCACCCCCACCGCGCCGACCCCCGCCTTCCGGCTTGGGGAGAAGCTCAAAGACCCCCTCTCCATGTACCTCACCGACGTCAACACGGTGGCGGCGAACCTCGCCGGGCTCCCCGCGCTCAGCGTGCCCGCCGGCTACGCGGGCGGGCTCCCGGTGGGGGTGCAGCTCATCGCCCCCGCGCTCGAAGACGAGCGGCTCTTTGCCGCCGCCGCCGCCTTCGTCCGAGCCACCGAGGGCGGCTACCTGAAGCCCGCGGTAGGCTAGAGGTATGGAGGCCCGGTTCCGCCAGGCCTCGCGCCTGGCTTGGCGGCTGCGCCGCGAGGGGCGCCCGCTCCTCTGGCCCGCCGAGCCGCCGGACGGGCGCTTCTTCCGGGAGGGCGAGGCGCTCGGGCTCTGGGAGTGGCGGCTCGCCTTTCCCCCCGAGGGGCGGCCGGTGGTGGCGATCGACGTCGAGACCACCGGGCTCTCGCCCCGCCGCGACCGGGTGACCGAGCTCGCGGTGGTGCGCCTCGAGGGCGGCGAGAAGCGGGTCTATAGCCGGCTCGTGAACCCCGGGCGGCCGATCCCGCCGGCGGTCCAGCGCCTTACCGGCATCACCGATGCCGACGTGGCCGACGCGCCGCCGCTCGAGAAGGTCCTGCTCGAGGCGCGGCCGCTCTTCGAGGGGGCGGTCTGGGTGATCCAGAACGCGGGCTTCGACCTGGGTTTTTTGACCGCCCCGCTCAGGAGGGTCGGGTTTAGAATGAGGCCCAAGGTGGTGGACACGTTGCGCCTCGCCCGGGTCAGCCTCCCGGGGCTTACCAGCTACCGCCTGGGCCACCTGGCGGAGGTGCTGGCCTGGCCGGGCGAGCGGTTCCACCGGGCCCTGGACGACGCCGAGGCCACGCTCTGGGTGGCGAGAGAGCTCTATTACCTGCGCGCAAGCGGCAGGGCGATTCCCCTGGAGGTCCTATGAAGGAAGCCCGGTACACCCTGACCAGCCACTGCATCGAAAGCGGCTCGCTCAAGCTCACCCCTTCCCTGCGGTCGATTCTGGGCGACGCCGACCGCGTGCTCGCGGTGGGGCCGGGGGGGCTCGAGCTCGAGCTCGTCCCCGACCCCGAGCACGGGGTGGTGCGCGGCCTGGGGCCGCTCTTCGCCACCGGCGAGTTCGCCGCCAACGACCTCCTCCGCTTCGTCCGCGAGGGCGACCGGGTGACGATCGAGCCCGTGGGCAAGCGCGTGCGGCGTGCCCCGAAGCCCGCCCGCGAGCCCGCGCCCAAGCCGGCGCCGAGGAAGGCGGCGGTGACCCCCTACCCCAAGGAGGTGCTCTACCCCGGCGAGGCCCGGCGGCCGGCCTTCATCGAGGCGCTCACCGCGCTCGGGCTCGAGGCCTTCCCCGAGGCCAAGCACTGGCGGCTCCGGGCCCGGATGGGCCGGAAGGGCTTCGCCCTGGTGGCCGGCCGCGCGGGCAAGGTCGCGCCCGAGGAGCTGGTGGCCGCGCGGGTCGAGCGGGGCGCCGACTACGCCCTCTTGGTGGTGGACGAGGCCAGGCCGACCCCGCGCCCGGGGCTGGTGGTGGCCAGCGAGGAGGCCCTCTTCGCCCTCCGCGACCTGCACCGGAGCTTTCCCCTTGGCGGGCTCGAGCTCATGCGGCTCTTCGCTGGCGGCCGCATCGGCCTCGACGAGGTCGAGGCCCAGCGCCGCGAGGTCGCCGGGCTCCTCGGCGAGCGCGCCCAATTCTCGGCCGTCCTCCTGGCCCTCGCGGGCTTCCGCAAGGACCAGGTCTTCCTGCTCGAGGACCTGATTCCCGAGGTCGGGGAGGGGGTGAGCCCGGAGGCGGTGCGGCGGGCGCTCGAGGCCCTGGCGGGGCCGCCGTTCTTCGCGCTGGAGGCGCTCGCCCCCGGGGAGTACCGCCTGCGGGAGAGCGTCCCCGACCTGCTCGACGCCCTCGCCGCCTACGCCAGCCAGCTCAAGCGCCGCTTGTCGGTGCCGGCGTAGGGAAGAGCCGGTCGAAGCTCTGCCGGGCCCGCTCCTTGAGCCGGTCCACCGCGTTCCAGTCGGGGTCCACGCCGCCCTGGACCATGGCCGCGATCTCGCCCGGGGAGGCCTCGAGGGGGAGCAGGGCGGCGCCGGTCTCCTCGGCGAACCCGGTCACCTTGGGGTCGTACTCCACCCCGGCGAAGGGCGTGCCCGCCACCGCCGCCAGGATCATCCCGTGCAGCCGCGCGCTGATCACGTACTCGGCGCTGGCCAGCAGGTAGAGGGCCCGGCGGGGGTCGCCGGTGGTTTCCTTGGGGAAGTGCTCGAAGACCTCGAGCACCGGCTCGTCGCGTCCCGGCTGCAAGCCCAGGACGAGGACCTCGTAGCCCAGGTTCAAAAGCCGCCGCGCCCCGGCGTGGAGCGGTTCCGCCGGCACCCCGTGCCGGGGCACGACGACCACCAGCCCCGGCTCCCGGGCCACCGACGGGGGCGGGAGCAGCAGGGCGGGGTCGGCGCCGAGGTGGGCGGCGAGCCCGAGCCGCTCGGCGTAGCGCTGGCTGCGCCGGTCGCGGACCACCAGGGGAATCCCGGCGAGCGCCCGCGCCACCGCCCGCTCGCCCCGGGGCGAGAGGGGGCCCAGGGAGACCCCGAAGACCGAGACCGAGCGGCCGAGCCGGCGGGCGAGCCGGAGGAGCCCCAGGTAGTAGGCGAGGCTCCTCCGCGAGGTCTTGTCCTGCAGGAGGCCGCCGCCCCCCAGCACGAACCGGTCCACCCGGGCGAGGGCCCGGGGTACGGCCAGCGTGTGGTAGCGGTGGACGGCCTCGACGCCGAGGGCCTCGGCGGTCTCCTGCGGGGAGGCCGAGAGCACCAGGGCCTCGAGCCCCCGGGCCCGGATCTCCCGCGCCATCGCCAGCAGGATGGCCTCGTCCCCGGCGTTTCGATAGCCGTAGTAGCCGCCTATGCCCACCACCATCGCCGGACTCCCCGGTAGACGAGCCAGCCGATCAGCCCCAGCATACCGCCGAACAACGCCCCGTAGAGGGTGCGCGCCAGGCTGACCGCGAGAGGGGTGTGGTAGTGGGCGAAGGAGTCGAGGATCGAGGCCTCGGCGATCACCGCGAAGGCGAGGAGGCCCTGGGTCAGCCAGCGGGGGAGGCCGGCGGTAAGGGCGAAGACGGCGGCGGCGTGGCCGAAGATCTCCTTGAAACGGGGGCGGATCATCAGCGCCTGGAGCTGGTCGCGGAGGGCGAGCTCGAGCCCGGGGACGAAAGGGGCGTCGTTCCCCCGGCGGAGGAAGGCGACGAGCAGCGCAAGCAGGAGCAGCCCGGCGATCGCCGCCTCGCCGAGCCTTAGGCGGTGGTCGAAGAGGGCCTTGAGCTCGTCCTTCCAGCGGTCCTTGGAAAGCAGGCCGAGGAGGAAGAGGAGCGGGGGCAGGACGAGGACGAGCCCTACTCCCCGGAAGGCCGAAAGGCCCAGCAAGGTCGCCTCCCGGCTCCCCAGCACGGTGAGGAAGAGGGCGCCGGCGAGGGCGTAGGCGAGCGCGAGCCCAAAGCGGGCGAGGCCCCGCACCGGCTCCAGGAGCCCGAGTACGGGGAAGACCAGGGCCACGAGCAGGGGCCCGGCCTGGTCCCTTCCGTAGCCGAAGGCGAGGAGCAGGAGGAACCCCCCGACGATGGGCGCGAGCGGCCGGGGCAGGCGGACGAGGTAGAGCAAGAGCCCGGCCAGCGCCCCGAGCCAGGCGAAGGGCCGGAG
>JALVVO010000026.1 GCA_027023345.1 Thermaceae bacterium | reverse complement strand
CCCCTGCCCAGGCCCCAAACCCTACCGCGCCTGACCCTCGACCCGGCCCCTCCGCCCAAGGAGCTCCCGGTGCACCCGCAATGGTTCGCCGCCCAAACCCAGGCCCTCGCCTACTCCACCTGCCCCGACCCGGGCCCCCAGGCCGCCAGCGTGTTCGACCCGGGCAGGGAGGCCGAGGCGCGCCTTAGGCGCCTGATCTTCCTCCACGCCGCGCCCCTCGGACCCCACGAAGCCGAGCTCCGCAGGGCCAAGCGGCGGTTCGCCGAACGCCTCGAGCGGCACCGGCGGCGCCTTCTGAGCCTTTCGCCGCACCAAGGTCCCTACCACCTCATCCCCATGCGCACGGGGCTTTTGCTCATCGGCCAAGGGGGGAACGCGGTCCCCGTTTTGCTGGGGGGCCTCGACGACTTCCTCGCCCTGATCCGTAGAAACGTGCCCCCCGAATGGGGGGCGATCCTCGCGCTTTTGTCCTTCGACGCCCAAGGAAGGCCGCAAGAAGCGCCCCGGGAATGGGCCCGCAAGGCCGCCGAACGGAACGGGCTCTCGCGGGACCGGCTCGCCCGCTGGATCGCCAAGGCCCGCGCCTTGGCCAAAGCCGGTGGCCGGGGCGGCGCGCTCGTGGTAGGAAGGGTGACGACCGGCTTTGTGGCCTCGCCGGCCGTGTGGGTGGACGACCATGCTGGCTAAAGCGAACTACCCCAAGCTCTTTCGCTTGGTCGCGCTCCTTGCAGCCCTTTCGATCGTCGTGCGGCCCTCGGTAAAGGGGATTTTGGTGGGGATTCCCCTGCTGGGCTTTCTGTTCTGGTTTGACCGGGAGTTCCGCGAGAGGGACGCGCCCTCCGCCTCCTATTACTGGCTCATCGCTCTGGTCCTGCCGCTCCTTGCCTTTGGCCTGCTGGGCGACGCCGCTTTCCTGGCTGCCTCCCTCTCCCTAGCCTCGTTCAGCCTGGCCGTTTTGTGGGAATGGTCGGGGGACCCGACGTTTCCGAAGTTCCTAAAGAACCTGGAAAACCGCGTGCGCACGCGCCTTTCCAAGTTCCTCAGCGGCCAGCTGGGGTTTTCGTTCCCCACCCTGCTCGTAGCCATCGCCGTCTCCACCGCGTTCTTTGCCTGGTTCGCGGACGGGGTCAAAGAAGCCGAGACCTTCCCCTGGCTTCCTTTCGCCGCCCTCGCCTACGCGCTAACGAGCGTGCTGGCCCTCGATATCTACTACCTAAGTTCGGAAGGACGCCAAAGGGACTGCAAGAAAACGCTGGTGGGCTTCCTCAGCAAGCCCGAACTGGGCGCAACCGCCTGTCCGGACCCTCCTAGACCCCCCCACTGCCACCGGACCAAGGCCCCGAAGGGACAAAAAAAGTCAGCCGATTACGAGCTGACGGCCGAGGACTACCGAACCCTGGCCCGAAAGTACTCCGACCCGGAAAACCTAGAACAAGCGCTAAGGTGCAACGTGCTCGTCCTCGAAAAGGAAAACAAGAAGCTTTGCATCAGTCCGCCCAACGTGCTCCCCGCCCCCGCGATTTTGTGGAACGAAAAGTACAAGGACGTCCAAAGGGTCGAGTTCATCGTAGCCGACGATACCGTTAAGGATGTGCCCCAAGACCAGTACGAGGGGTACAAGCATCTGCTCACTACACTCCTCAAAGCTGCCAAAAAGCGCCATGGGGGTGGCGAGGACCTCGAGGTCTCCTTTGAAGAAAACCTCATGGTGGAGTCCTACGACGTGGTCGAGCTCTACAAGAAGGTCAACCGCAAATACGACCGCGAGCTGGCCCAATGCTCGCACGCCTTCGTCTTCAACCTCACCGGGGGCACCTCGGCCATGTCGGCGGCCATCACCCTCGTCGCCATCCGCGGTCTTGCCAAGGGCGTTTACGTCAAGCAGGCCTCCGACCCCCGGGTACCCCTTTGGGACAAGGTAGTTCCGGTGACCCTGGACATCTACGACATCTCGGAGAGCGCGCAAGAACCGGGCGAATAGGCCGCGACCCTGCTAGCCCGGCCAGTTCGGGTTCGCCCGAAGCACCGCCAAAAGCCCCTCCCGCACGAGCGGCGGGGTGCGGGGGTCTTGGGCCTGCTCGTGGATCCAGCGAAGGAGCTCCGGCGGCGCTCCGGGGTTTGCGGCCACCGCCCAGCGAAGCAGGGGGTCTTGGGCGAAGCGCTCCAGCACCTCGTAGGGCATTCCCGGGTCCAGCGCGGCCGCGACCCGGTCGAAGGGCTGCCGCTCGACCTCGGGGCATAGGCGCTCCAAAAGGCCATCGAGCATCGGCCCAAGCCTACCAAGGACGCGAAGCGCCTTTAGGGGGTCCCTTTGGCAAAGCCGTTGGAGGGCCTCCGCGGCCTGGGCTTGGGGGAGGGCCTCCAGGTAAAAGGCCCAGGCGAGCTCCGAGTCCTGAAGCCCAGGCGCCTCGGCCTGGGCCAAAAAATAAGCGGCGAAAACGGGGTGCACAAACCCCCAGCAATCGGGGCAAAAGCGCCGCACCAGGCCAGCGCGGGCAAGCGCCTTTACCCCATCAAAGATTCCCTCCTCCCTAAGCCGGGCCTCGGGCACCGCCGGCCGTGGGCGAAGGCGCGCCAGGGCGCGGGCCGTCTGTGCATCCACGGCCCCGCCAGTGTGCTCGGCGAGGGCCTCGAGGACCCCCCGAACGAGCGCCGAAGGCCGGTCGAACCCGGGGTGCCCCGGCGGCGCGGCCTCGGCCCAGTACCAGAGGAAGAGCGGCTGGGCCAGCGGCCAAAACCCGGGTCCGGCCAGCCGCGCCGCCGCCTTGTGGGCCCACGCGAAAAGCGCCTCGTCCGGCCGCACGAACGCCTCGGCCCACCGGGGCCGCCGCCTGGGGGGAAGGGCCAAGACCCTTTGGCGAACGCCCCGAGCCAGCGCCCGAAGAAAACGCTCGGCCTCGGCCCGGGCGAGCGGCACCAGGTGCAAAAACCCGCGCACCCCCGCTTCCCGGCCAAGCTCGGCGGCCTCCGGCGAGGCGGCCAGGAAGACCGGGTGGCGGCGGGCCACCTCGGCCCAGGCCTCGGGCTCGCCGCCCTCGGCCAGCACCACCCAGCGCGTGCGCAGCCCCTCGGGCCAGGCCCCGGGCTCGGCCGCCCACCAGGGTGCGGGGCAGTGCCGGTGCTTAAGCTGGCGGGCCGCGAAGCCCCGCGCGAAAAAGCGCAGGAGCGCGCTCCTCCCCGAGCCCGCCTCGCCCACCACCAGGTAAAGCCCCGGTTCGGCCGCCCGCGCCCGCAGGAAAGCGGCCCCGCTCAAGACGCGGGCGCCGTCCCAGACCACCGGACGGGGAAGCCAGAACCGGAGTTCGGCCACGGCCTTGAGTTTAATAGGAGGGTGGAGCCGCCCCCTGAGCTCCGCGAACCCTGGGCCCTCTACCGGGCGCTCTTTCGCCAGGTCGGGCCTCAGGCCGCGGATCGCTTTTACCTTGCCGAGGTGCTGCCCCGCGAACTCGAGTACCTCAAGGCCCACCACCCTCCCCTCCCCACCTACGCCACCAGCCTCCACACCCTGGGCGCAAGCCCGGAGGTGCCGGTGCTCGTGGCCCGGCTGCTCGGGGTGCGAAGGGTTTTCCTCCTGGCCTCCGAACGCACCGAGGCCCAAGCGGCCGAGGTCCGGGCCCTCCTGCCCGACCTCGAGGTCCACCACGCACGGATCCCCTCCGACGACCTCGAGGCCATCCTGCACGAGGCTCTAAGGGTGGGAAGGCGGCTTGAGGGCCCCCTCGCGCTCGACATGACCGGGGGCACCAAGGTCATGGCCGCCGCCATGGCGCTCGCCGCCGAACGGCTGGGCGCAGATCTTTACTACCTCACAAGCCGCTCGGCCAAGGCCCTGCGCCGGCCGGTGCCCGGGAGCGAGCGGCTCGTCCTGGTCCGAAATTTCGGGAAATGAGCGCGGCCGTCCCTACCCTCGCAACCGGAGGTGATGCGAGGGTGATGCACGGCAAGCGGCTGCTCGTCCTCATGGTCCGGGTCCAGGGGAAGGATGTGCCCATCGCCGTCTACCCCGCCGGCACCCCGAACGGCCTCGTCGCCGACCACCTCGCCCGCGCTCGGGCCCAGGGGCTCGCCTTCGACCGCCACCGCCTCGTCCCCCTGCCGGTGCTCCTTGCGGGCGGCACCCTCTACGTCCCCAAGGGCGCCCCTCACCCCACCACCGTGCGCGTCCACGTGGTGCAAAAGCCCGTCTTCCTGCTCTAGGCCCGGCCCCCCCGCGAGGGGGGCTTTCTGTTAGCGTGGAAAGGCCCATGGACTGCCGGGCCCTGCTCGACTGGCTGGAGGCCGAGGGGCTCTTCAGGGAGGAACCCCCGCTTTGGACCAAGGCGAGGCTCTGCCAAGACGAACGAGCGGAGGCGCTGGCCCTCCCCGCGCCTCCACGGGGCCGGGTGGTGGCTGTGCCGGAGCCGTTTTTCTTCGCCCCCCTTGAAGCCCTCACCGACGCCGGACGAACCTGCGCCCACGACACCCCCCTGCTCACCGCCGAGCCGGAATGCGGGGTGCGCTTTTTCCGAAGGCTCCCGAGCCCACCCCCCTGGCA
>JALVVO010000025.1 GCA_027023345.1 Thermaceae bacterium | reverse complement strand
GGGGCCTGCGGGGGGGGGGCGGGGCGCTGAGGGCGGCGGAGGCGATCAGGGTCCTATTGGGGCTCGGCGAGCCGCTCTCCGGCCGGCTCCTCTTTTACGACGCGCTGGAGGCCAACTTTCGCACCTTCCGTTTCCCCCGGGATCCGGCCTGCCCGGTTTGCGGCGAGCGTCCCACGATCACGGAACTTCGTGAGGAAACGTACAAGGACGAATGCCAGGGGGGCGAAGCGTAGAATCTTGTACGGGGTAAAGAAAGGGGGTACGAAGATGACCGAAGTCGAAATCAAACGCGGCCTGGAAGGCGTGGTCTTTACCGAGAGCGAGCTCTCGTTCATCAACGGGGCCGAGGGCAAGCTCTACTACCTGGGGATCCCCATCGAGGAGCTCGCCGAGAAGTCCAGCTACGAGGAGGTGGCCTACCTCCTGCTCTACCGCAAGCTGCCCACCAAGGCCGAGCTCGAGGAGTTCGATCGAAAGCTCAAGGCGAACCGGGCGGTACGGGTGGAGAAGATCGCCTCCTTCGCCAACTACCCGCGGGACGCCCACCCCATGGCGGCGCTCCGCACCGCGATCAGCGAGCTGGGCCTCTTCGATCCCAAGGAGGAGGACACCAGCTTCGAGAACCTACGCGAGACCGGGATCTCGCTCATCGCCAAGTTCCCCACCGTGGTGGCGGCGCTCAAACGCCTGCGCGAGGGGCGGCTTCCCATCGAGCCCCGGGACGACCTCTCCCACGCCGCCAACTTCTACTACATGCTGAACGGGGAGGTCCCCTCGAAGGAGCAGGAGAAGCTCCTCGACGTGGCCCTGATCCTCCACGCCGACCACGGCATGAACGCCTCGACCTTCACCGCGCTCGTGATCCACGCCACCGCGTCGGACCTCTACTCCTCGATCGTGGGCGCGATCGGCGCGCTGAAAGGGCCGCGCCACGGCGGCGCCAACGAGCAGGTCCTCAAGATGATCCAGGGGATCGGCGACGCTTCGCAAGTGCCCGAGTGGTTCAAGGAGAAGCTTGAGAAGAAGGAACGCATCATGGGCATGGGCCACCGGGTCTACAAGGCCTACGACCCCCGGGCCCGGATCCTGAAGCGCTACGCCGAGGAGGTCGCCCGGGCCCACGGGCGCACCCGGGAGTACGAGATCCTGGTGGCGATCGAGAAGGAGGCCGAGAAGTACCTGGCCCCGAAGGGGATCTACCCCAACGTGGACTTCTACTCCGGCGTCGTCTACTCCGACCTCGGGATTCCGGTCGAGTTCTTCACCCCAGTCTTCGCGGTGGCGCGGATCGCCGGCTGGGTAGGGCACATCCTCGAGTACACCGAGAAGGACAACCGCCTGATCCGGCCTCGGGCGAAGTACACCGGCGAGCTGGACAAGCCCTATATCCCCCTCGAGCAGCGGGGCTAGTTCCTAGGCGCGGTGCCCTGCCCCCGGGGCCTCGGGCTCCGGGGGCAGCGCCTTGAGCGCCTCGCTGGCGTTCGGAAAGCGCTCCTCCGGGCGCTTGGCCAGCATGCGCTCGAGGTAGGCCCAGAGCGCGGCGGGGGGCTTCTCCCCCGGCGGCGGGAGCGGGGGCGCCTCGCGGTGGGCTCGGAGGACCTCCCCCGGCGGGCCGACGAAGGGGAGCTCGCCGAAGAGCCCCCAATAGAGCACCACGCCGGCGGCGTAGACGTCCGAGGCCGGGGTGGGGGGGCGGCCGTAGGTCTCCTCCGGCGAGAAGTAGGCGAGGGTACCGAGCCGGAGCCGGGCGATGCGCTCGCTCGCGGGGCCGCTCAGGTCGAAGTCGATGAGCCGGGCGGCCCCGCTCTTACTGATCACCAGGTTCTCGGGCTTGACGTCGCGGTGCACGAGCCCCCGTTCGTGGAGGTGCGCGAGGGCGGAGAGGAGCTGGCGGAAGACCGGCAGGAAGGGGGCGTCGGGGTAGGCCTCCTTCCAGTCGGAGAGGCGCTCGCCCGGGGCGTAGGCGAGGAGGACGGCGGGGTGGCCGGCGACCTCCTCGCGCTCGAGCACCGGGTTGACATTGGGGTGGTCGAGCGCCCGGCCCACCCGCCACTCGCGGTCGGCGCGAGCGTCGAGGCCCTTGGGGAAGACCTTGAGGGCGTAGGGGGTCCCGAAGCGGTCGAAGGCGAGGTAAACGGTGGCCACCGCCCCCCGGGCGATGGGCCGCACCACGCGGTAACGGCCTCGGAGGAGCGTCCCGACGATGGCCACGCTCCAACTATACGCCGGCGATGGCGTAGACTGGCGACGTGACGCGCGCGTTTTTCCGCTACCTGTGGCACGAGTGGTTTCGCCAGGTGGGCGAGGCCCTGCTCGTGGCCCTCATCGTGACCACCTACCTCTTCACCACGGTGCAGGTGGTGGGCAACAGCATGTACCCCACCCTGCGAAACGGGGAGCGGGTCTTCGTCCCCAAGTACCGCATGTGGCTGGTGCGGCTCGGGCTTTCCGAGTGGCGGCGGGGGGAGATCGCGATCATCAAGCCGCCCCCCGGAGCCCCGAACGCGGTGGCCCCGTTTCCCGTGCTCGGCTTTAAGTTCCGCCCCTACTTCATCAAGCGGATCGTCGCCCTCCCCGGCGACCGGGTGCGGATCGAGCGCGGCCAGCTCTTCGTCAACGACGCGCCGGTGCCCGAGACCCACATCACCGCCCACATCACCCCCTATCCCGACTCCTTCCCCCTGGTGCGCGTCTACCGGGGCGAGCCGGTGGCCCTGCAGATCGGCGGGCTCTTCGTGCCCCTTAGCAGGCTCCCCGACTACCTGAGGCCGGTGGTGGGAATGCTCGAGCCCCCGCCCCCCGACCTGGTCAAGCGGAGCTACGAGCTCCCGGTGACCTACGTACCCAACCTCCGCTTGCCCGAGGGCTACTACTTCGTCTTAGGCGACAACCGCACCCTCGGCGGCTCCGAGGACTCCCGCGTCTTCGGTCCCCTGCCCGCGCGCCAGATCGCCGGCACCGCGAACTTCGTCTGGTGGCCGCCCCTGGTTCGCACCGAGGAGGGCTTCAAGCTCAACCTGCGTCCTTTGCCGATTCCCGAGGGGTTCTCGCGGGTGCCGCCCCCCAGTCGAAGCCCCTAAGCCGGCGGGCGGCCTCGACCAGGTTCCTCCCCGCCCGGGCGGCGTCGGAGAGGGCCTCGACGTCGTCCCCGGGGCGCGGCACCTGGCGGCTGTGGTGGTAAACGAGGCCGAGGGGCACCAGGGCGAGCCCCATGAAGCCCAGCGTCACCGCGAGCTGGGCCAGGGCCTGGGCGGCCCCGTCCTCCTCGGCGGCGGCGACCAAGGCGTAGGGCTTGCCGGCGAGGAGGAAGCCCTTGTTCTCCAGCGAGGTCATCCGCTCGATCAGCGTCTTCATCCGGGCCGAGGGGGCGAACCAGTAGACCGGGGTGGCGAAGACCAGGGCGTCGGCCTCGAGCATGCGCTGGGCCAGCGGCCCCCAGTCGTCGAAGTCGCCCCGAACGCAGTGCTCCGGCCCGCAGGAGGCGGGGTCCTCCGAGTAGTTGGCGGCGCAGTAGGGGAGGTTGAGCCGAACGAGGTCGACCCGCTCGGTGCGGGCGCCGGCCTCGCGGGCGGCGGCCAGCACCGCCTCCAGGAAGAAGGCGGTGCGGCCGTGGGTTCGGGTGGAGCCGTTGATGCCCAGGACCCGGACCATACCCCCTTTAGCTTACGCGGCGGGCCGCCTGGGCGAGCCGGCGGGCTCCCTCCTTGGCTTCCTCCCGGGTCAGGATGAGCGGCGGCGCGATGCGCAGGGCGTCGGGGCCCGCGGGGAGGGTGAGGAGCCCCTCCTCGAAGGCGGCCCGCACCGCCCGGTCGCGGCGCTCGCCGGATTCGAAGGCGACCGCGAGCAAAAGCCCCCGCCCCCGCACCTCGACCACGCCGGGGACGCCGGCGAGGAGCTCCTCAAGGCGCGCCTTGAGGTAGGCGCCCACCTCGCGGGCGTTGGCCATGAGGCCTTCCTCCAGGAGGTCGAGGGTGGCGTGGGCGGCGGCCGCCGCCACCGGGTTGCCGCCGAAGGTGGTGCCGTGGGCCCCGGGCGGCCAGGAGGAGAGCTCGGCGCGGAAGAGCAGGGCGCTTATGGGGAAGCCCGAGGCCAGTCCCTTGGCCAGGGTGACGAGGTCGGGCTTGACCCCCTCCTGCTCCATGGCCAGGAAGGTGCCGGTGCGGCCCGAGCCGGTCTGGATCTCGTCGGCGACCAGCAGGATGCCGTGGTGCTCGAGCAGCTTCTTGAGCTCCTTGAAGAACCCGGGGGCGGGGAGCAGGTAGCCGCCCTCGCCCTGGATCGGCTCGGCGAAGAAGGCGGCGACCTCGGCGGGGGGGAGCTTGGTCTTGAAGAGGTGCTCGAGGTAGTCGAGCACGGCCTCCCCCGCCTGGGCCGGGGGTACCCCGAAGGGCGGCCGCGAGGGGGTGTGGCAGGGGACGTGCACCACCCCAGGGAGCAGGGGTGCGAAGCCCTCGCGGTACTTGGGGTTCGAGCTGGTGAGCGAGAGGCTGCCCAGGGTCCGGCCGTGGAAGGCCCCAGTGAAGGCGAGCAGGTAGG
>JALVVO010000024.1 GCA_027023345.1 Thermaceae bacterium | reverse complement strand
CACCCGCCCCTTACCGCCCGCCAGGGCAACGCCTCGGCTTGTTATCATAAGCGCGTGAAGGCCGAACCCGCCGAGTGGATCGTGGCGGAGCCCGGAGTCGTGGGGGGAAAGCCGCGGGTCAAGGGTACGCGGCTCACGGTGGCTTTCCTGCTAGGCCTCTTAGCCCAGGGTTGGAGCGAGGAAGAAATTCTTGAAAACTTCCCCCAGTTATCGCGCGAAGGCCTCCGAGCCGCGCTACAATTCGCCAGCGAAGCACTCGAAGAGGAAGGTTTCATTGCGGTTTCTCGCGGATGAAAACGTCCCCTCGCGAAGCGTCGCCTTTTTGCGCGCACATTGGCACGAAGTCGTCTGGGTTGCAGAGGCCTCCCCCGGACTAAACGACCACGAGATCTGGAACTGGGCGGCTCGCGAGAAGAGGATCTTGCTCACCTTTGACCTGGACTTCGGCCTAATCTTGAGGTCCTCTAACGATTTCCCACCAGGAATCGTGATCTTCCGCTTTGCGCCCTCAAGGCCCGAGGAACCCGGCCAACGGCTCGTGCACCTGCTCGACCAAGGCGTCCCCCTCGAAGGGCACCTCGTCGTCCTGGGCAAAGACTTTGCCCGGATTCGGAAGCTTCCTCGCCCATGAACCGCCTCGTTCGCCCCCTGCTCCGCGAGCTCGAGGACGGCTGCCGCGACCGAGTGGTAGCCGGGGGGCTCGAGCGCCTGGTGAAAAACCTCGCCAGGGACCGCCCCGAGGTCCTCGGGCTGCTCCTCGGCTACCGGCGGAGGGCGCAGGAGGAACGCTGCCGGCGGCTCGTCGAGGCGCTGAAGCTGCTCGGCGTCGAGGCCGAAGCGCCCGAGGCGAGGGCGGAGGCCCCCACCGAGGAACGGCGGGGGAAAGGGCTTCCCCTGGAGACCCCCCTCGCCGAGACGCCCCTCGGAAAGCTGGCGGCGGGCCGTCTGGCGAAGCTCGGCCTCGAGACCCTCTGGGACCTCGTCTACCACCTCCCCCGCCGCCACGAGGACCGGCGGGTCCTCCCCGCGTTCCGGCTCCTCAAGGAGGGCGCCAAGGTCACGGTCAAGGGGGTGGTGCGAGATAAACGCCTCGTCCGCACGCCGAAAAAGGGCATGCAGCTCGTCGAGGTCCGCCTCAGCGACCCCTACGGCTACGGGCTCACCGCGGTCTGGTTCAACCAGCCCTGGGTCTTGAAGCAGGTCAAGGAGGGCGAGACCCTGGTCGTCACCGGCCGGGTCGGTCGCCGGGGGCGGACGCGAACCCTCGTCGTCGAGCACTTCGAGTCCGAGGAAGGCGAGTCGCTCTCCACCGGCCGGATCGTCCCCATCTACCCGAGCACCGAGGGCATCAGCCAGGCCTGGCTCAGGCGGCAGGTCTGGCGGGGACTCGAGCTCGCCTCCCCCCTCCCCGACCCGCTCCCCGAGCCAGTGCAAAAGCGCGAGGGCCTCCTCCCCCTCGACGTCGCCCTCCCGAGCTACCACTTCCCCCCCGAAGAGGGCGCGATCGAGCCCGCCCTCAAGCGCCTCAAGTTCGACGAGTACCTCTTCCTCGAGCTCCGGGTCATGATCCAGTCCGGGAAGAGCGCCCTCGTCGGCCACGTCTTCGAGGTCAGGGACGCGTGGATCCGGGAGTTCAAAAAGAGCCTCCCCTTCGAGCTCACTCGCGCCCAGGAGCGGGTCATCCAAGAGATCCTCGCCGACATGCAATCCGACCGCCAGATGGCCCGGCTCCTCATGGGCGACGTGGGCTCGGGGAAGACGGTGGTCGCCGCCCTGGCCCTCTACGTCGCGGCGAAAAACGGCCTCCAGGGGGCCCTCATGGCCCCCACCGAGATCCTCGCCAAGCAGCACTTCGAGAACCTCTCCCGCTACCTCGCCCCGCTCGGCGTGCGCCTTGAGCTCCTGGTGGGCTCGATGAGCGAGAAGGAAAAGGAAAGGGCCAAGGCCCGCATCGCCGCCGGCGAGGCCGCCGTCGTGGTGGGCACCCACGCCCTGATCCAGGAGGGGGTCCGGTTCCGGGAGCTCGGCCTCGCGGTGATCGACGAGGAACACCGCTTCGGCGTGCTCCAGCGCCGTGCCCTCCTCCAGGGCCGGCCCGACGTCCTGGTCATGACCGCGACCCCAATCCCCCGTTCCCTCGCCCTCACCCTCTACGGCGACCTGGAGACGAGCGTGCTCGACGAGCTTCCGCCCGGCCGCACCCCGGTACGGACCCGAGTGCTCTCCGCCAGGCACCGCCGCCAGGCCTACGCCTTCGCCTGGGAGGAGATCCAAAAGGGCCACCAGGTCTACGTCGTCGCCCCGATGATCGAGGAATCGGCCTCGGAGCAGTTCGCCGAGGTCAAGGCCGCGACCCGGCTCAAGGACGAGGTGGCGGCGATGCTCCCCGAGGCCAAAATCGGCCTCCTCCACGGACGCATGAGCCCGGGGGAGAAGGACGCGGTGATGGAGGCCTTCAAAAACCGCGCGTTCGACCTGCTCGTTTCCACCACCGTGATCGAGGTGGGGGTGGACGTGCCCAACGCCACCGTGATGATCGTGGAGAACGCCGAGCGCTTCGGGCTCGCCCAGCTCCACCAGCTCCGCGGCCGGGTGGGCCGGGGCCGCGCCCCCGGCTACTGCGTCCTGATCGCCGGCGAGGCCTCGAAGAAGACGATGGAGCGCCTCCGGGTGCTGGAACAAAGCAGCGACGGCTTCTTCGTCGCCGAGATGGACCTGAAGCTCAGGGGCCCGGGGGAGCTCAGGGGCACCCGCCAGTCGGGGATGCCCGAGCTCCGGCTCGGCGAGCTCGCCAAGGACACCGAGATCATCGAGGCCGCCCGCCGGGTGGCCCGGGAGATCCTGGAGCAAGACCCCACCCTCAAGCTCCCGGAGCACGCCGAGCTCAAGGCCGAGCTCCGCCGCCGGAGCCAGGTGCTGGGACTCCGGGAGGTCATCTGAGCGGGACGTAGAATGAAGGCGTGCAACCCCGCTGCCTGCGGGAAAGGCTGGAGCGCGCCCTGGGCCGCTACCCGGTGGTGGTGCTCCAGGGCGCTCGCCGGGTGGGCAAGAGCACCCTCGCGCGGCGGCTCGCCCGCCCCCGGGGCATGCACTACCTGGACCTCGGCGACCCGGGGGTCTTCGAAAGCGCCAAGGGAGGCGCCGACCGGTTCCTCGAGGGCCTCCGCCTGCCCGCGGTCCTCGACGCGGTGGAGCGCCTGCCGAGCCTCCTCCACGCGATCCGGCGCCGGGCCGGGGAACTCCCCGCCGGGGCCCTCCTGCTGGTGACGGGCGGCGGGCACTACGCCCTTTCGCGGCTGGTCGAGGCGCACCCGGAGCGCGTCCGCGTCCTCACCCTCGACCCCCTGACCCAGGCGGAGCTCGCCGGGAGTTGCCACGACCTCTTCGCGGCCCTCGAGCATCCCCCGGAAGGGCGGCCGCCCGAGAGCTGGGAGCGCGCCTTCCTCACCGGAGGGCTGCCCGAACTCCAGGGCCTTCCGCGCGGCGACCGCGAGGTCTGGTGGCGGACCTACCTGGCCACCCCCGAGGGGCGGGCCCGGGTCGAGGAGGCGGAAAAGCTCCGGCCCCTCCTCGCCCTGCTCGCCGAGGAGGGGCCCGCGCTGCTCAACAAGTCGGCCTTGGCCAAGCGGCTCGGCCACAGCCTGCCCTGGGTCGGACGCGCGCTGGAGCGGCTCTTGGCCCGCGGCTGGGTGGTCGAGCTGCCCGCCTGGGCGCCCCCCGACGCCGGCAAGCTCGCCCGCCAGCCCCGGCTCCTGCTCTTCGACAGCGGCCTCGCCGCCCACCTCGCCGGCACCCGCTACGCCGGCGAGCGGGACCGAGCCTTTCGCTACCTGGTGCTCCTCGAGCTCCTCCGCCACGCCAACTTCGCCGGCCTCCGCCCCCGGCACCTGCGGAGCTACCAGGGGCGGTCGGTCGAGCTCGTGCTCGAGCGCCCCGACGGCAAGCTCCTCGCCTTCGCGGTCCGGGCGGCGACGGAGCCGGGGCCAGAAGACCTCGGCGACCTGCCCTGGCTCCGCGAGCGCTTCGGCGAGCGGCTGGCCGGGGGCTACCTCGTGCACGCGGGGGACAAGGTCCGCGAGCTCGACGGCTTCCTCGCCGTTCCCCATCGGGTGCTATGGCCCTAGTCCACCTCCCCCACCCCGTGCTGCCCGCCTACGCCTCGCCGGACGCGGCCCTCAAGGCGCGGGCGATCCGCGACTACCTCCTCGCCCTGCGGGAGGAGATCGCCCGCGTCTTCGGCGAGGGCTGGCCTCGCGTCACCCTCTACCTGCTGAACGAGGCCGACTGGAAGGCCCGGCTTCGCCTCCCCTACGGCTACCCCGCCGCCCGGGTGCGGGGGGAGCTCGCGGTCTACGCCCCTAAGGACCTCCCGGAAGGGCTCCGCTTTCGACTCCTTTCCGCCTTCACCGAGGCCGGGGTGCCGCCTCCCGGCCCCCTGCTCGAGCTCGTGGACCTGGCCAGCGGCCACGAGTACGCCCACGCCCTGGCGGTGGGGCGGGGGCTCGTGGCCGGCGCCCGCTGGGCCGACGAGCTCATCGCGAACGGCCTCTGGACCGCCGGGGCCCGGGCCCTTCCCGAGGTGAGGG
>JALVVO010000023.1 GCA_027023345.1 Thermaceae bacterium | reverse complement strand
CCAGAAGGCCTCGGGCAGGAGGAGGCGCGCGCCCTGCCAGCGGTAGCCGAGCCCCGAGCCCCTTAGGTTCCGCTCCCAGCGCTCCCGGGCTTCCTCCGGCACCCGGTGGTAGAGCCCGAGGTGGAGCCGGGTGAACCTTCGGTAAAGGTCGCGGGCTTCGGCGAGGGCGAGGGCGGCGTCCGGCACGGGCTTGCCCCTCTTCGCCCGCACCGGGTTCACCACCGCCGCCGGGGCGTGGCTCGCGCCCCCGCCTCCGGCCACCACCGTCACGCGCCGGCCGGACTCGACGAGGAGCCTCGCGATTACCGCGCCGGCGATCCCCGCGCCCACCACCACGAAGTCCGCGCTAGCGCCGGTAGCGGCCTCGCTCCTTTCGGGCAAGGCCGCGACGGACGAGGTCATCCAGCACCTCCCGGGCCCGGGTCTCGGGCACCCCCGCGAGCTCGGCGAGCTCCCCGGGCTCGACGCTCCCCCGGCGGTGGAGCTGGCGGAGGGCCAGGTGCTCGAGCGCCCAAGGCGTGGGCCCCCTGGCCAGGATCCGCCGGGCCCAGGCGAAAAAGATCGCCGCCCCGAGGCCCCCGGCCGCCAGGGCCAGGGGCAGGTTCTGGCTTTGGAACCAGACCGGGGCGAAGAAGAGGCCGAAGCCGGCGAGGCCCAGGGGAAGGAAGAGCAGGCCCGCCACCTAGGCCACCGCCTCCTCCCGCGCCGGCCGGTAGAGCACCTCGGTCACCTCGCCGAAGAGCAGGTGGGGGCTCGCCTCGGTGATCCGCACCCGGTAGAGCCCCGGTTGTGGGGCCTGGTCGCCGGGGACCAGGACGGGGTGGTTCCCCCGGTCGTGCCCCTCGGCGAAGCCGGTCTCCTTGGCGTCCCCGCGGATCAGGACCTCGACCTCGCGCCCCACCCAGGCGCGGTTTTTCTCGAGGCTCCAGGCCTTTTGCTTTTCGATCAGGCGCTTCAAGCGCTCGACCTTGACCTCGCGGGGCAGGTCCTCGAAGTGCTCCGCCGCCGGGGTCCCCGGCCGGGCGGAGTAGATGAACATGAAGGCGTGGTCGAAGCCGACCTCGTCGTAGAGCGAGAGCGTCGCCTCGAAGTCCTCCTCGGTCTCGCCGGGGAAGCCGACGATGATGTCGGTGGAGAGCACCGCGTCGGGGAGGTGGTCGCGGATGACTTCGATGCGCTTCAAGTAGTCGGCGCGGCGGTACTCCCGGGCCATGCGCCTCAGCACCCGGTCCGAGCCCGACTGCACCGGCAGGTGGATGTAGCGGGTGACCGCCGGGGTCTCGGCGATCGCCCGGACGATCTCCTCGGTGAAGTTCACCGGGTGGCTGGTCAAAAAGCGCACCCGGGGGATGCCGAGTTCGCCCACCATCCGGAGGAGCTCGGCGAAGCTCGGGTAGTCGGACCGGTCGTTGCCGTAGGAGTTGACGTTCTGGCCGAGGAGGGTGACCTCGACCACCCCCGCCTTCTTGAGGCTCTCGATCTCCTCGAGGATTGCCTCCGGGGGCCGGCTCACCTCGACGCCGCCCCGGGTGCGGGGGACGACGCAGTAGGTGCAGCGGTGGTTGCAGCCCCGGATGATGGGAACGTAGGCGGAGAGGGCCCCTCTTGGCGGGGGGGCGACGACGTGGTTCAGCTCCTCGTGGAAGGCGACGTCCCAGAACTTGGAATCGGCGGCCAGGGCCCTCTCGATCTCGGTCAGGGCCCCGGGGCCGAGCAGGACGTCCACGTCGAAGCGTCGGGCGATCGCCTGGCCCTCCTCGAGCTGCGCCAGGCAGCCCATCATGCCGATCTTGAGCCCCCGCCGCTCCTTTTCCTTCTTCAGCTTGCCGAGGAGGCTCTTCACCTTCTCCACCGGCTTGCCCCGCACGGCGCAGGTGTTCACCAGGACGAAGTCGGCCTCCTCGACCGAGTCCACCAGCTGGGCCCCGAGACTCACCAGCTCGGAGGCCACCAGGTGGGTGTCGTACTCGTTCATCTGGCAGCCGTAGGTGATCAGGTGAACCCGCATGCTAGCCCACCAGCCCGGCTTCCTCGATCAGGCCGCGGTAGATCTCGCCGGCGAGGCGCACCACCTGCTCCGCCGCCTCGGCGCCCTTGAGCCCCTGGGGTACGCGCTCGTGGGCGACGCGGAGCGACTCCACCAGGAGCTCGGGGAGGAGCGGCGGGCGCTCCTCGCCGCCGCCGTTTCGGGCCCGCCGGTTCCCGCCTCCGCGCTTTTTCGCGCGGGCCTCGGGTTCGCCGAAGCGGGCCTTCAGGGCCTCGAGGGCGAGCTCGGCCGCTACCCGCTCGGCCTCCCTCCGGCTCGAGCCCTGCCCGGTGGCCACCACCTCGTCGCCGATGACCACGTCGCTGATATAGAGGGGCTCCTTCTCGTCGCCGGTGCCCTTGGTGTCGTAGCGCGGCTTCTTGAGCCCGAGCTTTTGGCAGTACGCGTTCAGGGCGTTCTTGGGGTGCGTCATCGTTGACCTCGGGGGCGGCCCTGGGGCCGGGACCGATTTTAGCACGCGAGGGGTCAAATGTCCTAGAATGGAGGCGATGATCCGTATTCTGCTGGCCGACGACCACGCCCTCTTCCGCCAGGGGCTCCGGAGCCTGCTTGAGGCCGAGGGCGACATCCGGGTGATCGGCGAGGCCAAGGACGGCCGCGAGGCCCTCCGGGCGGCCTTGGAGACCAACCCCGACGTCATCCTCATGGACATCCAGATGCCGGGGCTCGACGGGGCCGAGGCCACCAAGGAGATCCTGAAGGAGAAGCCCGACGCCAAGGTGGTCATGCTCACCATGTACCGGCAGGACGCCTACGTCTTCGAGGCGGTCAAGGCCGGGGCCCGGGGCTACCTCTTGAAGGACGCGAGCGCCGACGAGTTGATCGACGCGGTCCGCCGGGTGGCCGCCGGCGAGGTGCTCCTCGACGCCGAGCTCGCCGAGCAGATCATCCAGGACTTTAGAGCCAAGGAGGCCGAGATCCCCAAATCCCGCCGGGCCGACCTCACCGACCGCGAGGTCCAGATCCTGAGGCTCCTCGCCCAGGGGGCGACCAACCAGGAGATCGCCGACGAGCTCGGGATCAGCGAGAAGACCGTGCGCAACCGGCTCTCCGAGATCTTCGCCAAGCTGCACCTGAACAACCGCACCCAGGCGGCGCTCTTCGCGATCCGCGAGGGGCTCGCCGACTTCGAGGACTGAGTGGATCCCAAGGCCATCCTGGCGCGGTTCGCCCCGGTCGCGGGCGAGGAGGCGCGGCGGGCGTTCATCTGCGACGCCCTCCGGCTGAAGGGCCTCGCCCCCCGGGTGGACGAGGTGGGCAACGTCCTCGCCGGCGAGGGGCCGGTCTGGTTCGCCGCCCACTACGACACCGTGCTCACCCCCCGCCCGATCGAGGAACGGGAGGGGCGCTGGTACGCCCCCGCGATCGGGGACAACTCGAGCGGGGTCGCGGTGCTCCTCGCCCTGGCCGAGCCCGGCGCCGGGGCCGGGTACGTCTTCACCGTGGGGGAGGAGGGACTCGGCAACCTCAAGGGGGCCCGGGCCTTCCTCCAGGCGGTGCGGCCCGAGGCCTTCGTCGCCGTGGACGGGTATCTGGGGACGGTCGTGCCCTGGGCGGTGGGCTCGGAGCGGCTCGAGGTCGTCTTCCGGGGCCCGGGCGGGCACGCCTGGGGCGACCGCGGGCGGCCCAGCGCCTCCCGCGCCCTGGGGATCGCGATTGCCCGGCTGTACGACCTGGACCTGCCCGAGGAGGCGAGCCTGAACGTGGGCCGGGTCTGGGGCGGGGGCGCCATCAACGCCATCCCCGCCGAGGCCGGGTTCTGGCTCGACCTCCGCGCCACCCGGCCGGAGGCCCTCGCCCGCCTCGCCGAGGAGGCCCGGCGGGCGATCGCCGAGGCCGCCCGGATCGCCGGGGTCGAGGCCGGGATCCGGCCGCTCGGGAGCCGCCCCGCCGGGCGGACCGCGAACGAGCGCCTGCTCCGGGCCGCCCGGGAGGCGGTTCGGGAAGCGGGCCTTTCGGTTCAGGAGCGGGCCGCCTCCACCGACGCCGCCGCCGCCGTGCCCCACGGGGTGCCGGCGATCGCCGTCGGCGCCTATCGGGGCGGCGGGGCCCACACCGAGGACGAGTGGGTGGAGCCGGACTCGCTCGCCCTGGGCCTCCGGGTGCTAAAGGCGCTCCTCGCCCGGCTACGATAGGGGACGTGGATCGGCTTTCGCGCATACGACGGGAGGGGGTCTACTACCTCTTCGAGGAGGGTCCCGAGGGGCCGCTCTACGCCACCCTCGAGCTCGACGACGGGACCTACCTCTACGCCTTCAGCGAGGAGGAGCGGGCTCGGGCGCTGGCCCGGCGCTTCGGCGCCGAGGTCGGCTACTTCCCCGAGCCGGCCGCGATCGCCGAGGGGCTCCCCGGGGTGCGCGGCCTCCTCCTCGACTTCGACCCCGAGACCGAGGAGGCCTACCGGGTGCGCTGGGAGGAGCTGTGAGGGTCGGCCTGCTCGATACCTGGCTGGCGAGGCGCTACCAGCCCTTCTGGCGGCCCTTTCTCGCCGAGCTCGGCGCCGAGCTCCTCCTGCCCGAGGCCCCCTTCGAGGAGGCCCTCGCCTTCCCCGCCGAGGGGG
>JALVVO010000022.1 GCA_027023345.1 Thermaceae bacterium | reverse complement strand
GCCTGGACCGGGAGATGATACGTCGTATCGAGGCCATGGACCCCGAAGGGGTCCTCCGGGCCGAGCCCGGCGGCGCGCATCGCCGCCTGGGCGAACGAGGCGGCGTGGAGGTCGCGGCTCTTCAGGTAGACCGGACGCCCTCGCCCGGCGGCGTCGAGGAGCGCCCGGCGGGGACGCTCGGCGAAGAGTAAACCCCCGCCCAGCACCCAGCCCTCCCCGGGGTGGCGGGCGACCCGCTCGGCGACCGCGCGGGGGTCGGAAAGCCCCCCGAGCCGGAGCCGCCCCGCCTCGGCGCCGTAAAAGAGCGGGTGGGCGTGGGCGTCGGCGATTCCCGGCGTAACCCGCTCGACCCGCACCCGCCGCGCCCCGGGGTAGCGGGCCTCGAGGTCCCCGGACGGGGCCACCGCCCGGATCCGGTTCCCCTCGAGGTAGACGCCGAAACCCTCCCCGTAGCCGAACACCTCGCCGAGGATCAGCACAGCCCCAGCCTATACTTAGGGGCGGTTTGGCGGAGCGCCTGGTCTACCAAGGCAAGATCCTCTCCCTCGTCCTCGAGGACGAGCGCTGGGAGATCGTCCGGCACAAGGACGCGGTGGCGGTCCTCGCCGTGCGGGAAGGGCAGCTCCTCCTCGTCGAGCAGTACCGGCCGGCGATCAAGCAAACGACGCTCGAGCTCCCCGCGGGCCTGATCGAGCCCGGCGAGTCGGCCCACGAGGCCGCCCGCCGCGAGCTCATGGAGGAGGCCGGCTTCGACGCCGAGCTAAGGGAGCTCTTCAGCTTCTACTCGAGCCCCGGCTTCACCGACGAGCGCATCACCCTCTTCGAGGCCCGGCGCCTCTTCCCGCGGTCCCGCCCCCAGGACCCGGGGGAAGCGGTCCGGGTCCGCTGGACGCCGGTCGAGGAGGCGATCCGCGCCTTCCTCGCCGGCGAGCTCGCGACCAGCAGCCCCACCGCCGCCGGGCTGCTCTGGCTCCTTAAGGAACGATGATCCTGATCAACGACCCCGCCGACGCGCCGCCCGGACCCAAGGCGGTGGCGATCGGCAGCTTCGACGGCGTGCACCTGGGGCACCGGGCCCTCCTCGCCCGGGCGCTCGCGCTCGCCCGAGAACGGCGGGCGCCGCTCCTCGTCTACACCTTCGACCCCCCCACCAAGGTCTTCACCCAGGGAGCCCCGGTGCTCTCGACCCTCTCGGAGAAGGCCGAGCTCCTCGCCGCCGCGGGGGCCGAGATCGTGCTCGCGGTGCCCTTCGACGCCGAATTCGCCCAAAAGAGCAAGGAAGCCTTCCAGGACGAGCTCCGGCGGCTCGAGCCCGCCGTCCTCGTGGTCGGGGAGGACTTCCGCTTCGGCCGCGGCCGCGCGGGCGGGCCCGAGGACCTCGCCGCCGTCGCCCCTGTCGAGGCGGTGCCGCTGCTTTGGCTCGGCGGCGCCCCGGTCAAGTCCTCCCGCATCCGGGCGCTGCTCGAGGCCGGCGACGTCGAAGCCGCCCGGCACCTCCTCGGCTACCCCTACCGGGTGAGCGGGGTGGTCGTGCCCGGCGACCGAAGGGGCCGGACCCTCGGCTTCCCCACCGCCAACCTGGCGGTTCCCCGGCAAAAGGCCCTGCCCCCGGGGGTCTTCGCGGTCTGGGCCCGCCACCGGGGGCGGCGGATCGGCGGCGTGGCCAACGTCGGGCTCCGCCCCACCTTCGGCGAGGCCGGGGAGAAGCGGCTCGAGGTCCACCTCCTGGAGCCCATCCCCGACCTCTACGGCGAGGAGCTTTCCGTCGAGTTCGTCGCCCGGATCCGGCCCGAGCGCGCCTTCCCCGACGCCAAGACCCTTCGCCGCCAGATCCGGCGGGACATCAAGCAGGCAAAGGCCAAGCTCTACGGTGACTAGGTCAACGCCGCGGCTCCTCCGGCCGGGCCCACTCCTCCCGGTAACGCGCCCCGTCGAAGCGCACAAGCAGCGCGAGCCTTGCGCGGGAATAGACGCGGTAGGGCTCCTTGGGAATGAACGCGGTGACGATGTCCACGAAGCGGGGTTTCCGGTACTCGAGCACCACGTGCAACGGCAGCTTGAGCCTGGGGCTGACCACGATGTAGCCGAGCACCAGCATCCGGGCGTCCTCGGGGTAGACGGCGAGCTCGCGCCCGTACTCGACCGCCCGCACCACGTCGAGCTCGGTGAACCCCTCGGCCCGCATATGCCGGGCCACGTGGGGGCCGATGCGATAACGCCCCTCGCGCACGTAGGGTACGAGGTCGGCAAGCCGCCGGAGTTTCATCGTCCCGTCCTGGGCCGATTATACGGAAGGCCAAGGAGGCGCCCGGGATCGGCGACGGCGAGAAAGGCGCCGCACACCCGCTCGGCCCCGGCGGCAAAAAGAGCCTCGGCGGCCCGGCGGAAGGTGGCCCCGGTGGTGAGCACGTCGTCCACCAGGAGGACCGAGGGAGGGGCCGACCCCCGGGCGGCGAAGACCTGGGGCAGGCGGCGCCGGTCCTTCCTTCGGGTCTGGCTCGGGCTGTACCGCCGGCGGACGAGGAGGCCCCGGAAGGGGACCCCGAGCTCGGAGGCGATCCCCCGCGCGAGCTCGGCGGGGGCGTACTGCCCCCTCGCGAGCGCCCGCCAGGGGAAGGTGGGCACGAAGGTCACCGCTTCCGGCGCAAAGCCCGCCGCCCGGGCCCGGTCGGCGAGCCGGGAGGCGGCCCAACGCAAGGCCAGCCGATTCCTCCGGTACTTCGCCGCCCGGACCAGACCCTTCAACGCCCGGTAGCGGCCCAGGTAGACCGCGTCCCCCGCCCGCTCGGGCACGAGCTTCTCCCGGCAGGCGAGGCAGACCCCGGGGGCGTCGAGCTCGCCGCCGCAGACCGGGCAGGCGAGGCCCAGGAAGCGGTCGAGCCAGGGCATTTGCCCCGACTATAATGGTTTCCGTATGGCCGGTCACAGCAAATGGGCCCAGATCAAGCGCAAGAAGGCGGCCAACGACGCCAAGCGCGGAAAGCTCATCACCAAGCACCTCCGGGCGATCCAGGCCGCCGCGCGCACCGGCGGGAGCCCCGACCCGGCGGCGAACGTCGCCCTCCGGAACGCCATCGAGGCCGCCCGCCGGGACGACGTCCCCATGGAGAACATCGAGCGCCTCCTGGGGCGGCTCCGGGGCGAGGGGGAAGGGGCCACCCGCTACGAGGAGGTGACCTACGAGGGCTACGCCCCGGGCGGGGTGGCGGTCCTCGTCTTCGCCCTCACCGACAACCGCAACCGCACTGCCGGCGAGGTCCGGCACGTCTTCACCAAGCACGGCGGCAACCTGGGTGGGGCGGGCTCGGTCGCCTGGCAGTTTGAAAAGCGGGGCCTCATCGTCCTTCCGGATACGAGCGAGGCGGTTCAGGAACTCGCGATCGAGCTCGGCGCGGAGGACCTCGTCGAGTCCGACGGGGTGCTCGAGGTCTACGTCGCCCCCTCCGAGGTCTTCCAGGTGGCCCGGGCCTTCGAGGAAAAGGGCTACCGCCCCCAGGCCGCCGAGGTCACCATGCTGCCCCAGAACACCGTCCGCCTGGGCCCTGAGGACGCGGCCAAGGTGATGAAGCTTGTGGAGGCGCTGGAGGACCTCGACGACGTGCAGGCCGTGCACACCAACCTCGACCCCGACTCGGTGACCGTGCCCGGATGAAGGTGCTTGGGGTGGACCCCGGCATCAGCAACCTCGGCCTGGCCGCGGTGGAGGGCGACGCGAGGGCGGCCAGGCTGCTCTTTTCCCGGGTACTGACCACTCGCCCCAACGAGCCCGCCACCCTCCGAGTGGGCCAGCTCTTCGAGGGCGTCCTGGCGGCGATCGGGGAGGCGGAGCCCGAGGCCCTGGCGCTCGAGGCCCAGTACTTCTACCGCCAGAACGAGCGCGCCTTCCAGGTCGGCTGGGGGGTGGGGGCGGTGCTCGCTGCCGCCCACCGGGCGGGCCTCTCCGTCTATGCCTACGGACCGATGCAGGTCAAGAAGGCGCTGGTGGGTCACGGCCGCGCGGACAAAGCCCAGGTCGCCTTCATGGTGCGGGCGCTTTTGGGCCTTTCCGCCCCGCTCACCCCGAGCCACGCCGCCGACGCCGCCGCCGTCGCCCTCACCCACTTGGCCCAACCTCCCGAAGTGCGGGGGTCCTTCAGGCTCTAGATCTTGCTAAGCTCAATGTATGCGAGCGAAAGCCATCGCGCTCTTTTTCCTTCTGCTGGCCTTCGCCTTCGCCCAGAGCGTGCGCGAGGTGGGCATGGGCGGGGTCAGCCTACCGGGCCCCGGATCGTCCTGGGCGAACCCCGCCTACGCCGCCGCGCCCGCGCGCTTCGACCGGGGGACCTGGTCGGTCCCCCTGGGGCTTTTGGGGTTGCTGCTGCCCGACCGGAGCCCGCTTTACTACTTCGCCGCGCCCGACGCCTTCTACTCGAGCTTCGACCTCTTGAGCTTTTACGACCAGATCGCGCACCTCGACGCCTTCCTGATCAACCCCGCGCGGAGCCCGGCCGAGGTGGTGCTCAAGGTGAGCCAGGGCAAGGGCGGGGAGCTCGAGTTCCGCCTGGAGGACGGCGAGGGCCACCCGATCAGGCTCGGCGCTGCCAAAGACCTGGCTCCCCCGCGCCCCCTCGGGC
>JALVVO010000021.1 GCA_027023345.1 Thermaceae bacterium | reverse complement strand
GCAGGAGGGTCAGGGGGTAGCGCCCCTTTTCGGCCTGGGCGCGGAAGGCCTCCCGCGCGGCCTCGGCGATGGCCCGGGCGAGGGCGGCGGGGTCGGCCTCGGCGTAGCGGCCCTGCCCTTGCTCGGCGAGCCTTTGGAGGAAGGCGCGGTCGGCGTCGGCGCCGAGGGCAAGGGCGTGGACCTGGACGCCGGCGCGGGCGGCGGCCTCGGCCTCGGCGAGGGCGGCATCCTTGCCCGCGGTCTCCCCGTCGGTGACAACGAGCACCGCCTTGGGGGCGGCGTCGAGGCCCATAAGCGCCTCCCGGGCGGCGGCAAGCGCCGGGGCGAGCCGGGTCCCGCCCACCGCCCGGAGCGCGTTCAGGCGCTCCTCGGCGAGCCGCCGCTGGCGGTAGCTCGCCGGGGCCGGGGGAAGGAGCCAGCGGGCCCGCTCGTTGAAGACGAGGATGCCGACCGTGTCCTCCTCGCGGGCGGCCTCGAGGGCGGCTTTTGCCCCCTCCACCGCCCGGGCGAGTTTTTCCCCGGCCATCGAGCCGGAGACGTCGAGCACCAGCACGAAGGCGGCGCCCTTGGTCGGCTTCGGCCTTAAGGGGAGGTCCTCGAAGGCCCGGTGCCAGCCGCCGAAGAAGAGGCCCTCGGGGGTGGCGGTGAAGAGGAGGCCGCCGCCCTCGGCCAGGTGGTTCTTGAGGCGCTCGAGGGCAAGGGAGCCGAGGGCCTCGGCCGAGGCGCCGATCACGACGACCCGGGGGAGCCTTGGTGGAAGACGGCGCGCGGTCTTGACCGCGAGCCCCTGGGCCTTTAGGTAGCGGGCGGCGGCCGGGTCCCCGATCACCAGGACCTCCATCCGCCCAGCGGGGGCGAGGTGGGTGGTGTATGCGTCCCGGCCGAAGGGGGTCTCAAGCTCGACCCGGAGCTCCACCGGGTCTTCCAGCACGAAGCGAAAGCCCACGCCGCTCGTGCCAGCGGGGAGGCGCCTTTTTACCTCCTTGCTCGCCTTGCCCGCCCGGAAGCGTAAGGTGGCCTCGGTGGGTCGGGTGAGCAGGACCCGCGCCCGAACCTCCACCGTCTCCCCGGCGGTGGGGAAGGGAGGCGCGACCACGCCGAGGAGGGCGGCGTGAGGGCTTGGCGCCAGGGGATAGGCGTAGACCGGCGCCGGCGGCGGCGCCGGGGTGAAGAGCCCGTCGGATAGGAGCAGGATGCGCGCGGGGCGGGCGGCGCGGGCGGCCTCGAAGGCGGCGGCGAGGTCGGTGGCCTCGCCAAGGGGGGGCCGGACGTGGGGGCTTTTCACCCACGCGGCCCGCTCGGCGAAGGCCAGGTAGCGGACCGGCCCCTCGACCTTGAGCGCCCGGGCCGCCTTTCGGGTCGCCTCCCGGGCCGAGGGGCTTTGGTCGAGGAGGACGACGGTGAGGCCAGGGGCGAGGGGCGGCGCCGGGCCGGCGGCGGCGAGGAGAAGAAGGAAGACCGCAAGTCTCCTAAGCCCGCCACGCGCGAGGAGGGCGAGGGGAAGGAGGAAGAGGACCCAAGGGTGCTGGAACATCCCCTGGGTTCAGGGTAGCGGTTAGAGCCGCTCGCCGGCGAAGAGGTCGGGGTAGCGCCCGCGCTCCCGGATCCGGAGCCAGCGCTCGCCGTCCCAGGCGTACTCGGCGGGGTGGGGGGTGTCGAGGTAGGGGCTCGCCATCGAGGAGCCGTAGGCGCCGGCCTCGAGGAGGGCGAGGGCGTCGCCCTCCTTGGGCACCGGCAGGCGCACGTCGCGGGCGAGCACGTCGGTGGACTCGCACGCTGGGCCGGCGAGGTCGAAGACGCCCTCCTCGCTTCCCTCGTAGAGCGGCACCACCGGCGGCCGGGCGCCGTAGAGGGCGGGGCGGAGGAAGTGGCTCATCCCCGCGTCGAGGAGGAGGTAGCGCCGCCGGGTCGTCTTCTCGCCCCAGACCCGGGCGACCAGCACCCCGGCGCGGGCGACGAGGAAGCGGCCGGGCTCGAGCCAGACCTCGCCCGCCCGCGCTTTGAAGGCGCGCACCCGGGGGGAAAGCGCATCAAGGTCGAGGTCGAGGCCGAAGCCCCCGCCGAGGTCCACCACGGGGAGGGGCCCGACCTCCTCGAGGAGCCGCTCGATCACCCGGTAGCCGGCCTCGAAGTCCTCGGGGGCCTCGAGGGCCGAGCCGAGGTGAAGGTGGAGGCCCATGAGCTCGAGCCCAAGCTCCCGCGCCTTCCTGGCCGCCTCGGGGATCGCGTCCGGGAGCATCCCGAACTGGCTCTCCCCCTTGCCGGTGGCGAGGTGGGGATGGGTGGAAACCGGGAGGTCTGGGTTCACCCGGAGGAGCACCCGGGCCCCCGGCAGGCGGCGGGCGATGCGCAAAAGATCCGCCGTCGAGTCCACCCCCAGGAAGGGGACCCCGGCCTCGGCGAGGGCCTCGAGCACCCGGGGCGGCTTGACCGGCCCGTTCAAGAGGACCTCGTCGGGCAAGAACCCGGCCCGGTAGCTGCGGAAGACCTCGCCCAGCGAGACGGTCTCGGCGGAAAACCCCCGCTCTCGGAGAAAGCGGAGGAGGAAGAGCCTCGGGTTCGCCTTGACCGCGTAGAAAAGCCGAACCCCGGGGAAGGCCGCTATTAGCCGCTCGGCCTGGGCTTGGATGGTGCCCAGGTCGTAGGCGTAGAATGGGGTCTCGGCCCCCTCGGCGAGGAGCTCCTTCAGGGCGTCCTTGAAGCGCGGGTCAAGCATCGGCCTTTAGTCTAGGGCCTTGCCAGAGCCCCACCGCCACCATCAGGTAGCCGATCAGCATGACCAAAAGCCCCACCAGCACAGGGACGAGCAGGGCGCCGACGAAGGCGATCCGCCCGCCGCGGGCGACGAGGGGCACCCCGCCGACCCCGGCCAGGGCGGAAAGCCCCCGCATCTCCAGGTAGGCGCCGTAGACGAAGCCGGCGTAGGCGAGGAGCGCCATGACCGCCGCGCCGGCGCTAGGCCTGAAGTGGGCGAGGTCTCCCGTCGCCAGGCCGGTCGGGGCCAGGGCCAGGCCAAAGAGGAAGAGGCTTGCGAACTGGATCAGCGTGGCCCAGAGGTTCAGGGCGAAGACCTCCTGCCGGCCGCTCGCCCGGGCCACCTGCCAGAGGCCGTAGAGGAAGTAGACCAGTCCAAAAAACGAGAGTAGGTTCCAAAACGCCGACTGGGGAAAGACCCCGGCCACACCTCCCGCCACCAGGCCGGTGGTGTAGCCGACCGCGGCTTTTTGCCAGGCGGAGCGCAGGTCGTTCACGGGGCCATCCTAACCGGGTTGCGCCCCGGGCTGGCGTTCGCCTACCTTGGGGGACGTGCGGCTCATCGGGCTCTCCGCCCAGTACCGGTCGAACGCCTCCCGCCGGATGCCGGCCCGGCACTGGGGGGTGCTCGAGCCCTACCTCAAGGCCATCCGCGCCGTCGGCGGGGTGCCGGTCATCCTGCCTCCCATGGAGGAAGACCGGCTCGAGGCCGCCCTGGCCCGCCTCGACGGGGTGGTGCTCACCGGCGGCGGCGACCCCGACCCCGCCCTCTACGGCGAGGAGCCCATCCCCGAGCTCGGCGAGGTCTGCGTCGAGCGCGACCGGCAGGAAGTCTTTATCGCCCGCTGGGCGGCGGAAAAGGGCCTGCCGCTCCTCGGGATCTGCCGGGGGATGCAGGTGGCGGCGGTGGCCCTTGGCGGCAGCCTCCACCAGGACCTGGCCCGCTCGGGCTTCCGCCAGGTCGAGCACTACCAGGACTCGGGGCCGCCGGCGCTCTCGCACTCGGTGCGGCTCTTGAAGAATGGCGTCCTATCCGAGCTCTTCGGCGAGCGCTTCCGGGTGAACTCCTACCACCACCAGGCGGTCAAGGCGCTGCCCGCGGGCCTCGAGCCCCTGGCCGAGGCGCCGGACGGGGTGCTCGAGGCCGCCGAACTTTCGGACCACCCCTTCTACCTCCTCGTCCAGTGGCACCCCGAGCTTCTGCCCGACCACTGGGGGCTCTTCGGGCGGTTGGTCGGGGCGAGCGGGTAGGCTCTTGGCATGGAGAAACGGGTTGCGCTGATCACCGGGGCGAACCGGGGCATCGGGTTTGCGGCGGCGAAGCAGCTACTTGGGCTTGGCTATCAGGTTCTACTCTCGGGCCGGGACCCGGAGGCGGTCGAGCGGGCGGCGGCCGAGATCGGCGCGGTGCCGCTGGTTTTGGACGTGACCCGGGCGGAGGCCGCCGAGGCCGCGGTGCGCTTCGTAAAGGAGCGCTTTGGCCGGCTCGACGCGCTCGTCAACAACGCCGGCGTGCTCCTCGACGAGGGGGTGCGGGGGCTTGAGGTGCCGGTGGAGGCGGTGGCGCGGACCTTCGAGGTCAACGTCTACGGCGCGCTCCGCCTCGCCCAGGCCTTCGCCCCGATGATGGTGGCGCAGCGCTACGGGCGGATCGTGAACGTCTCCTCGATCATGGGCTCGCTGGCCCACGCCGGGTCCGGCTACCTCGCCTATAGGAGCTCAAAGGCGGCCCTCAACATGGTGACCCGGGTGCTCGCCGCCGAGCTTGAGGGGACGGGGGTGCTGGTGAACGCGGTCCACCCCGGCTGGGTGCGCACGCGCATGGGCGGGCCGGCGGCCCCCCTCAGCCCCGAGGAGGGGGCGCGGGTGCTGGTCTGGGCCGCCACCCTCCCCGAGGACGGGCCCACCGGCGGGTTTTTCGAGGGGGAGGGCAAGCCGCTTTCCTGGTAGCTAGGCGGGGGCGCGGTTTTGGGCCTTCCACTCAAGCCCCGCCCAGATGAACTCGTCGAGGTCGCCCTCGAGGACGTTTTCGGGGTCGTGCCGCATCAGGCCGGTGCGGTGGTCCTTGACGTACTGCTTGTCGAGGACGTAGGAGCGGATCTGGCTCCCCCACTCGATGGGGCGGGCCTCGCCCTTGAGCTTTTTCAGCTCCTCCTTGCGCTTTCGCTCCTCGAGCTCAAAGAGCCGGGCCTTGAGCACCTTCATCGCCAGCTCCTTATTCTTGTGCTGGCTCCGGGTCGCCTGGCTGGTCACCGTGATGCCGGTGGGCAGGTGGACGATGCGGACGGCGCTGTCGGTGGTGTTGACGTGCTGGCCGCCCGCCCCCTGGCTCCTAAAGACGTCGATCCGAAGGTCCTCGGGGCGGATCTCGACCTCGATCTCGTCCTCGATCTCGGGGATCACCTCGACGCCGGCGAAGCTCGTGTGCCGGCGGCCGGAGGCGTCGAAGGGCGAGGGGCGCACGAGCCGGTGCACCCCGGCCTCGGCCGAGAGCAGGCCATAGGCGTTTTCGCCCCGGACGATCATCTGGGCGTAGTCGATGCCGGCCTCGGGGCCCGGGCGGACGTCCACGAGCTCGAGGGAAAACCCCTTCCGCTCCGCCCACTTGGTGTACATGCGGAGGAGCATCTGGGCCCAGTCCATCGCCTCGGTGCCGCCGGCGCCGGGCTGGATGGTGAGGATCGCGTTCTTATCGGCGTGGGGAAAGGCGAGGAGGGTCTCGCGGTAGAGCTCCCTCAGCCTTCGCTCGGCCTCGGCGTACTCGGCGGCGAGGGCCTCCTCGGCCTCGGGGCCGAGCTCCTCGACGAGCTCGGCGAGGCCCTCGAGGTCCCTTTTGAGCCCCGCGAACTCCTCCACCACCTTGCGGAGCCGGGCGGCCTCCTGGGCGAGCTTCTTCGCCCGCTCGGGGTCGGACCAGAGCGCGGGGTCCTCGAGCTGCGGTTCCAGTTCCTTCAGGCGGGCTTCCTTGCCGGGGAGGTCAAAGATACCCCCGGAGGGCGTCGAGTCGTTTGGCGAGCACGCGAACGTCCATGGCTTACTCATTGTAAAGCATCATGTGAACAAGGGGAAGGGCCGGAGCTTGACCGTGGCCTGCGGGGCCGGGTTAGGATGAAGACCCGGAGTGAGGCCGGGAGGAGACCCACCCTACGCGAGAGGGCGCCCCGTTCTTCGGGGCGCTTTTTTTAGGCCTCGCTCGGGGAGGTAAGCATGCAGCTTGGCTGGGAGAAGAAGATCGTCCTGGGGCTGCAGCACGCGGTGGCGATGTTCGGCGCGACCGTCCTGGTGCCCCTGCTCACCGGGCTCCATCCCTCGGTGGCGCTCATCACCGCCGGGCTCGGCACCCTGCTCTTCCACCTGATCACCGGGGGCATGGTGCCGGTCTTCCTAGGCTCGTCGTTCGCCTTCAACGCCCCCATCCTCGCCACCCAGAAGGCGGGCTTCAGCCTGGCTGCGGTGGGCGGCGGGGTCGTCGCCGCCGGGCTGGTCTACGCCCTCTTCGCGCTCCTCGTGATGGCGGTGGGAAGCCACCGGGTGCGGGAGCTCTTTCCCCCGGTGGTCACCGGGCCGGTGATCGTGGTGATCGGGCTGACGCTCGCGCCGGTGGCGGTGGACATGGCCAAGAACGACTGGCTCCTCGCCCTCGTCACCCTGGCGGCGGCGATTCTCGCGGCGGTCTTCTTCCACGGCCTCTTCAAGATGCTGCCGGTGATCACCGGGGTCGCCGTCGGCTACCTGGTCGCCCTCTTCCTCGGCCGGGTGGACCCCGCGCCCATCCGGGAGGCGGCCTGGTTCGGCCTGCCCCCCTTCGTGGCTCCCACCCTGGAGTGGGGAGCGGTCTTGCTCATCGCCCCGGTGGCGATCGTCACCGTGATGGAGCACATCGGCGACATCCTCACCAACGGCCGGGTGGTGGGCAAGGACTTCTTCGAGCGTCCGGGGCTCCACCGCACCCTCCTCGGCGACGGCGCCGCCACCGCCCTGGCGGGGCTTTTGGGCGGGCCGCCCAACACCACCTACTCGGAGAACACCGGGGTGCTGGCGGTGACCCGGGTCTACGACCCGGCGGTGCTCCGCATCGGGGCGCTCTTTGCCATCCTCTTCGGGCTCTCCCCCAAGCTGGCGGCGGTGCTCCAGACCTTACCCCAGGGGGTACTCGGGGGCATCTCGATCCTGCTCTTCGGCATGATCGCCTCGATCGGCATCCGCACCCTGGCCGAGGCCGAGATCGACTTCACCCACTCGCGGAACCTGATCGTGGTCTCGCTCATCCTGGTGCTGGGGCTGGGGGGCGCGGTAGCCGACCTGGGGACGCTCCGGGTCGCCGGCGCCGAGGTGCCCCTCAAGGTGACCGGCATGAGCCTGGCGGCCCTGGTGGGGATCGTGGTGAACCTGCTCCTTCCCCGGGAGATCGACGAGCCCGAATGAATATGCAGCCCTTGCGCGCTCGAGCGCGCAACCCATATACTCGAAGCGCCACGGACTGAGGAAAGGGGGTATGAGCAAATGAAGAGGCGTGAGTTTATTAAAAAGGCCGCGGCCGGCGTGGCGGCATCCAGCGTCTTCGGGCCCGTCTACGCCCAGACGCAGAAGCGGATCCGCTGGCGGATGGCCACCAGCTGGCCCAAGTCCCTGGACACTATTTACGGGGGCGCGATCACGGTCGCCGAGACCGTCCGGGAGATGACCGGCGGCAAGTTCGACATCCGGGTCTACGCCGGCGGCGAGATCGTCCCCGGGCTCAAGGTGGTGGACGCGGTCCAGCAGGGCACGGTCGAGGCCGGCCACACCGCCGCCTACTATTACATCGGCAAGCACCCGGCCTTCGCCTTCGCCACCGCGGTGCCCTTCGGCTTCACCTACCGCGAGCAGAACGCCTGGCTTTATGACGGCAACGGCAACAAGCTCCTTAACGAGCTCTTCGCTGACTTCAACATGATCGGCTTCCCCGCCGGCAACACCGGCGTGCAGATGGGCGGCTGGTTTAGGAAGCCGATCAACTCGGTGGAGGACCTCAAAGGGCTGAAGATGCGCATCCCCGGTCTCGGCGGCAAGGTGATGGCGCGGCTTGGGGTCACCGTGCAGGTGCTCGCCGGCGGCGACATCTTCCCCGCGCTCGAGCGCGGCGCCATCGACGCCACCGAGTGGGTCGGCCCCTACGACGACGAGAAGCTCGGCTTCTACAAGGTCGCCAAGTACTACTACTACCCCGGCTGGTGGGAGCCCGGGCCGGTGCTCCACTTCTTCGTCAACCTCGACGCCTGGAAGAAGCTCCCCAAGGAGTACCAGGAGATCCTGAAGACGGCGGCGGCCAAGGCCAACCTGCAGATGATGGTGGACTACGACTTCAAGAACCCGCCGGCCCTGAAGCGGCTCCTTTCCAAGGGGGTCAAGCTCCGCAAGTACCCCCTGGACATCCTCAAGGCCGCCGAGAAGGAGGCCTTCAACCTTTACGATGAGCTCGCCGCCAAGGACAAGTTCTACAAGAAGGTCTACGACGACTGGAAGGCCTTCCGCGCCGACATCAACCGCTGGTTCGGCACCGCCGAGCTGGCCATGAGCCAGTACCTCTTCGCCAAGCTCTAGGCCGCGGCGGAAAGCCGAAGGCCCCCGGGAGATCCCGGGGGCCCGATCTTTTCGCGCCTTAGACCCCGCCGGTGAGTTGGATCAGCCAGGTGGCGATCTCGGGGAAGACGATGAGGAGCGTCAGGCCGATCAACTGGATCACGATGAAGGGAATGGCGCCGCGGTAGATGTGCAGCGTGGTGACCTCCGGGGGCGCCACCCCGCGGAGGTAGAAGAGGGAGAAGCCGAAGGGCGGGGTGAGGAACGAGGTCTGGAGGTTCATGCCGATCATCACCCCGAACCAGACCAGCGCCATCCGGGTGGGCTCGGCGGCGTCGGGGAACATCGCCGGAAGGAGCCGTTCGGCCACCGGCGCCACCAGCGGGATGATGATGAAGGCGATCTCGAAGAAGTCGATGAAGAAGCCGAGGATGAAGATGATCAGGTTGACGACCACCAAGAACCCGATCTCGCCGCCGGGGAGGTTGCTGAGGAGATCCTCCACCCAGATGTCGCCGTAGAGCCCGCGGAAGACCAACGAGAACGCGGTAGAGCCGATCAGGATGAAGAGCACCATCGAGGTCAGGCGGGCGGTGGAGGTCATGGACTCGACCAGCGCCTTCAGGGTGAAGCTGCGGTAGAAGAGCGCGAGGACGATGGCGCCAAGGGCGCCGAAGGCGCCGGCCTCGGTGGGGGTGGCCCAGCCGGTGAAGATGCTCCCGAGCACCACAATGATAAGAGCGAGCGGGGGTACCATCACCAGCATGACCTCCTTGAAGAGCGCCCAGCCCCGAAGGGTGCGCTCCTCTGGCGGCAGCGCCGGCGCCGCCTCGGGCTTGAAGATGGCCACCAGCACCACGTAGAGGATGTACATCGCCGAGAGGGTGAGGCCCGGGATCAGGGAGCCGACGAAGAGGTCACCTACCGAGACCCCGAGCTGGTCGGCGAGCACGATGAGCACGATCGAGGGCGGGATGACCTGGCCGAGCGTGCCCGAGGCGGCGATCACCCCGGTGGCGAGCTCCTTGGAGTACTTGTATTTGAGCATGATGGGGAGGCTAATGAGGCCCATTGCCACCACCGTGGCCCCCACCACGCCGGTGGCGGCGGCGAGCAGGGTGCCCACCACCACCACGCTGATCGCGAGCCCGCCGCGCAGGGAGCCGAAGAGGATCCCCATGGTCTTGAGCAGGTTCTCGGCAAGCCCCGAGCGCTCGAGCATCGTGCCCATGAAGATGAAGAACGGCACCGCCAGCAGGGTGTAGTTCTCCATGATGCCGAAGACCCGCTCGGGCAGGGCCCGGAGGAGGTGCATGTCGAATAAGCCGAAGTGCATCCCCACCAGGGTGAAGACGAGAGCGGTGCCGCCCAGGGCGAAGGCCACCGGGAAGCCGGTGAAGATGAAGACGAACGCGCCGACGAACATAAGGGGGCCGAGGAGGTCGACGTTGATCATGCCGCGCCCCCTTCCTCGAGGGGAAGGCCTGCGATCTTGGCGGCGCGCTTGATCGCTTCGCTAATCGCTTGCAGGAGAAGCAGCACGAAGGCGACGATGAGCGAGGCCTTGATGGGGTAGCGGGGGAGTCCGCCGGGGTCGGGGGACATCTCGTGGATCTTCCAGGAGTCCACCACGATCGGCCAGGCGACGTAGAGCATCAGGATCGAGAAGGGGATGAGGAAGAGGAGGATCCCGAGCAGGTCGATCCAGGCCCGGGCCTTCTCCGAGAGCCGGGCGTAGATCACGTCCACCCGCACGTGCTCGTCGTGCAAGAAGGTGTAGGCCCCGCCCCAGAGGAAGACCAGGCTGAACATGTACCACTGGAGCTCGATGTAGGCGTTGGAGGAGAGGTCCACCCCGATGGTTTGGGAAAGCTTCCGGGTGACGGCGTTGTAGACCCCGATCAGGACCATGAACAAGGTCAGCCAGGAAACCAGCTTTCCCACCCACTCGTTCAGGGCGTCGATTCCCCGGGCCAGGCGCAAAAGCGTTTGCATAGCTCCTCCCGAAGCAATATTCGAGCAAATCGTACCGGGACGGGGGTCCCGCGTCAACGAAGACGAAAAAACTCCCGGCTTCCGTGGCTTGGATGTATAAATACTAACTTAGCGCGTCCCCCGCACCCGGGCGACGAGCAGGGTGCCGGCGAGGAAGGCGAGGGCGGCCAGCACGAAGGCGGCCTGGTAGCCGAGGGGGAAGGCGACGCGGTTCAGCCCGTCCACGCCCCGCCCGGCGAGCCCGGCGAGGATCTGGGGCAGGACGATCGAGGTCTGCCAGAGCCCCATCTCGGTGCCGTGGGCCCGGGGGCGCTTCAGGACGTCGGCGACCAATGCCCAGTCCACCGCGGCGTAGACCCCGTAGCCCACGCCGAAGAAGAGGGCGAGCCCGAGCAGGACGTCGAAGCGGGGGAAGAGGAGGACCGGAAGCAGGAGCAGCGAGAGCCCCACGCCGGAGGCGTAGATCAGGGGCTTGCGGCCGAGGCGGTCGGAGAGCCGGCCGGCGGGCACCGAGGCCAGCGCCCCTCCGAGGGAGATGAGGAGCACCAAAAGCCCCACCGCCTGGAAGGCGCGCTCCGCTACCACCCGGCCGAAGACGGCGAAGACCCGGACGACGTCGGCGAGGTAGTACTGCAGGTAGGTCTGCACCAGGTACTGGCCGAGCATGACCAGAAACCGCGTGAGGTAGACCCAGCGGAAGTCGGGGTCCCGCCAGGGGGCGTGGAGGCTTTTCAGGAACCCCTCGCGCTGGGGGGTGGGGTTCGGAGGTTCCTTCACGTAGCGGAGGGTGACCCCGGCGGCGGCGAGGTTAAGAGCCGCGGCGGTCCAGAAAAGGAGCGAAAGAGAGCTGACCAAGAAGCCAAAGAGCCCGGCGGCGATCTGCGCGGCCGCCTGGAGGGCCCCCATCCATCCGGAGGCGGTGCCCCGGTGGTGCTTCGGCACCAGGTCGGGGATCAAGGCGGCGTAGGGGCCGGTGGCCAGGTCGTCGGCGAACTGGAGGAGGAGGTAGCCGAGAAAGAGCAGCCCGTAGCTCGGGGCGTAGGCCATGACCAAAAGGGCGAGGGCGGTCAGGACCGCCCCCGCCGCGAGGTAGGGGAGCCGTCGCCCCCGGCGGCTGGGAAAGCGGTCGGAGAGGTAGCCAAAAAGCGGCGGGCCGACGGTGGCCATCACCGCGCCCACGCCGAAGAGCAGGCCAAGCCTCGTCGCCTTCTCGGCCGCGGGAACGAGCTCGGCAACCCGGGCGGGGAGGAGCACGAAGAGGACCAGGGTCCACTTGAAGGCGGTGGCGAACCAGTAGACCGAGAGGACGAAGAACCAGCGGCCGGTGTAGGGGCGCACTGCCCGCGATTATAGCGGGGTGGCCTCGGGCACCACGAGCAGGGGCATCTCGGCCTGGTACATGAGCTCGACCACGGTGCGCCCGAGCCGGGTCCGCTGGCTCGACTTGGCCCGGGAGCCGACGACCAAGAGGTCCACCCCGTGCTCGCGGGCGAGGTCCAAGAGGCCTGTGCTCTCCTCCCCCCGCTCGATGACCAGGCGGTCCTCGGGGACGCCGAGCCTCTCCACCAGGGCCTGGCGGGCGTGGGTCACGACCTCGGCCTCCTTCATCAGCTCCGGGGGCAGGTAGGTGGGGATGCAGCAGGACCCGGGCAGGAGGCTCACCAGGTGGAAGGCGATCGCTTCGGCTCCGGTGGCCTCGGCCAGGGCCTGGGCGTACTTCCAGGCCGAGAGCCCGGCGGAGGAGTCGTCCACCGCCGCCGCCACCCGGGAGAGCCCCTCGAGCGGGCGCTTCTCGTCCACCAGGAGCACCGGCACCTCGCCCCGGTGGAGGAGGTAGTGGGAGACCCCGCCCCGGGCCACCCGCTCCAGCGGGCTCCGGCCCTCCGAGGCCAGCACTGCCAGGCGCTTGGTGAGGGCCTCGCCGGCGACCTCGCGGACCGGGTTGCCGTGGTGCACGAGGGTCTCGGTGCCTTCGGGGGCGAGGGCGGCGAGCGCCCGCCGGGCGAGCTCCTCGAGTACCCTGCTCGCCTCCTCCAAGGGTGCGCGGTAGCGCTCGTCCCAGACCGCGGCGAACCGCCGGGGCGCGCCCCGGAGGTAGCTGTCCTCCACCACGTGGAGCACGGTGACCGGCCAGCCGAGGCGCTCGGCAAGGACGCGGGCGCTTTGGATCACGCTCCGACTCGAGCTCGATAGGTCCACGGCGGCGAGGATGCCCTCTCTCATGGCCTGATCCTCCTTATCTCCAGGATAGCGCCGGGCTCCCTATAATTGTCCCGTGGAACTCGCGCTCCGAGGCCGCGTCCTCGCCCTCGACCGCCCGCGGCTGATGGGGATCGTGAACCTTACCCCCGACTCCTTCTCGGACGGGGGGCGTTTTCTGGAGGCGGAGGCGGCCCTCGCCCACGCGAGGCGGCTGCTCGAGGAGGGGGCCGACCTGCTCGACCTCGGGGCCGAGTCCACCCGGCCGGGGGCGGAGCCGGTGCCCCTCGAGGAGGAAAGGCGCCGCCTCTTGCCGGCGCTCGAGGCCGTTTTGAGCCTGGGCGCCCCCGTCAGCGTGGACACCCGCAAGCCCGAGATCGCCGAGGAGGCGCTCAGGCTCGGCGCCCACATGATCAACGACACCAGCGGCCTCGCGGACCTTCGCATGGCCGAGGTCGCCGCCCGCTACGAGGCGCCGCTCGTGGTGATGCACACCCCCGATCCCGACCCCCGGCGGATGATGGAGGCCGCCCGCTACCTCGACGTGGTCGCCGAGGTCCGGGCCTTCCTCCTAAAGCGCGCCCGGCGGGCCGAGCGGCTCGGGGTGCGGCAGGTGGTCCTCGACCCCGGCTTCGGCTTCGGCAAGCGCCTCGAGCGCAACCTCGCCCTCCTCGCCCGGCTCTCCGAGCTCGCCGGCCTCGGCTACCCCCTGCTCGCCGGGCTCAGCCGCAAGCGGACGATCGGCGAGCTCACCGGCGTCGAGGCGCCGGACCGGCGGGTCTGCGGCAGCGTCGCCGCCCACCTCGCCGCCGCCCTAAGGGGGGCGCGGATCCTAAGGGTGCACGACGTCGCCGCCCACCGCGAGGCCCTCGCCGTCTTCTGGGAGGTGGAGGCGTGGGGCGGATCGTCCTAGCGGGCCTCGAGTTCTACGGCCGCCACGGCGCCCGCCCCGAGGAGAACCGGCTTGGGGCCCGCTTCGTGGTGGACGTGGAGATGGAGGTAGCCTTCGAGGGCAAGGGGGACCGGATCGAGGCCACCGTGGACTACGCCGCGGTCTACGACCGGGTGGCGAGGGCGGTGGAGGGGCGGCGCTTCTACCTCATCGAGGCCCTGGCCGAGCACATCGCTGAGGCTTTGATCGCCGAGTTCGAAAACCTAGAGGCGGTGCGGGTCCGGGTCCACAAGCCTCACGCCCCCATCCCCGGGGTCTTCCGCGACGTCTACGCCGAGGTGGAGCGCCGCCGTGGCTAGGGCGCTCGTCGCCCTCGGGTCGAACCTCGGCGACCGCGCGGGCTACCTGCTCTCCGGGCTCGCCGCTTTGAGCCGCGCGGGGGTCCGCGTGCTTCGCCTCTCCCGCGTCTACGAGACCGAGCCGGTGGGGCCGCCGGGGCAGGGGCCCTACCTGAACCAGGTGGCCGCGGTCGAGACCGAGCTCGAGCCGGCCGAGCTCCTTGCGCTCCTCCTCGCGGTGGAGCGGGCCCACGGCCGGGTGCGGACGGAGCGGTACGGCCCCCGCACCCTGGACCTCGACCTCCTCGACTACGAGGGCCGAATCCTCGACCTTCCCGGCCTCACCCTGCCCCACCCCCGGTTGCACGAGCGGGCCTTCGTGCTCGTGCCCCTCTTGGAGGTCGCCCCCGGGTGGCGGCACCCCCGGTTCGGAAAGAGCGCCCGCGAGCTCCTCCTAGCCCTGGACGCCGGCGGCGTGCGCCCCTACCTCCTCGAGGATCCGGGGCCGGACCTCCCCGAGTAGGTAGAGGCTCCCGGCGACCACGACGAGGGCGCCGGGGTGCGCCCTGCGGGCGGCGGCGAGGGCCGCGTGGGGGTCCTCGACGACGTGGGCGTTTTCGAAGAGGGGAAGGAGGGTGCGGGGGTCCGCGCTCCGCTCCCCGGGGTAGCGGGTGAGGTAGACCGCTCGAAAAAGGCCCTTTAGCGCCCGGGCCATGCCGCGGTGGTCCTTGTCGCGGCTTGAGGCGAAGACGAGGACCTTGGCCTCATCGGGGAAGTGGTCGGCGAGCGCCCGGGCGAGCGCCCTTGCTCCCTCGGCGTTGTGGGCGCCGTCTAAGAGGTAGGGGCCGAGGCGCTCGAGCCGCCCGGGGTTTTCAAGCCGAAGGAGCCCGGTCCGGATCGCCGCCTCGTCCGCCCCGAGCGCCCTCGCCGCCCGCACCGCGAGGGCGAGGTTCTCCCCCTGGTGGCGGCCGAGGAGGGGGGCGTCGTAGACCCGCCCGTCGAGCCCGAAGCGGATGCCCGACCGCCGCGCCACCACGAACTCGGGGCGGACGGGCTCGAGGGGGGTTCCCTTTTCCCGGGCGTGGGCGAGGAGGGCCGAGAGGGCCTCGCCGGTCGCGCTGGTGAAGGCGGGCACGCCGGGGCGGAAGATCCCCGCCTTCTCGCCGGCGATCTGGGTGAGGGTCTCGCCCAGGAAGGCGGTGTGGTCGTAGCCGATCGCGGTCACCAGGCTGAGCACGGGGTCGGCGGCGTTGGTGGCGTCGAGCCGGCCGCCGAGGCCGACCTCGAGGACCCCCACCTCCACCCCCTCCTCGGCGAAGTGGTGGAAGGCGAGGGCGGCGCTCGCTTCGAAGAAGGTGGCGCCGGTGGCCTCGACGTGGGGCCTTAGCTCGCGGACGCGGGCGAGGAGCGCGTCCTCGGCGATCTCTCGCCCGTCCACCAGGAACCGCTCGGCGTAGCGGGTGAGGTGGGGGGAGAGGAAGAGCCCCGTCTTCCTGCCCGAGGCGGTGAGGATGGCAGCGAGCGCCCGGGCGGTGCTCCCCTTGCCGTTGGTGCCGGCGACGAGCACCGGGGCGAAGCGCCGCTCGGGGTGGCCGAGGCGCTCGAGCAGCGCCCGGATGCGCTCGAGCCCGGGGCGGAGCCCCATCCGCCGCCGGGCAAAGAGCCAGGCGAGCTCAGCCTTCAAGGCGGTTTTGGGCGCAGTCCGCGCAAAGCCCCTCGAAGGTGAGGCGGACCGCGTCGAGGCGAACCGCGGGGTTTTGCGCCTGGGCTTTTTCCAGGAGGTGGGGGAGCTCGAGCTCAAGGTCCTCCACCCGCCCGCAGGCGGTGCAGACCAGGTGGGCGTGGGGGTGGGTGAAGGCGTCGTAGCGGGTGGCGCCGCCGGTGTGGAGGGCGATCACCTTGCCCTCCTTCACCAGCGCGTCCAGCGTGCGGTAGACCGTGCCCAGGCTGATCGAGGGCACCCTCTTCTTGACCTCCTGGTAGATCCAGGCGGCGTCGGGGTGGCTTCGGGTGCTCTTCAAGACCTCCATCACCGCTCGCCGCTGGCGGGTCATTCTACGCATCGGCATCGAGGGCCTCCTTCAGGATGGCCTCGCCGCCCTGGTCCAGGATGTCGGCGGCGAGTTCCTCGCCGAGCTCGGCCGCCTCCTCCGGGGGGCCGGCGATCTCGCCCCGGATGAGCTCGCTGCCGTCGGGGGCGGCGACCACCCCCTCGAGCCGGAGCTCGCCCTCCTCCAGGTAGGCGAGCGCCCCGGCGGGGGCCAGGCAGCCGGCCCCGAGCCGGGCCAGGAAGGCCCGCTCGGCGGTGACCCGGAGCTGGGTCTCGCGGTGGTTGAGGGAGTAGGCGAGCTCCTCGGCGAGGTCGTCGCCGAGGCGGACCTCGAGGGCGAGGGCGCCCTGCCCCGGCGCCGGCAGGACGATCTCGGGGTCTAAAAGCTCGTCGATCCGGTTCCTGAGGTCGAGACGCAAGAGCCCGGCGGCGGCCACCACGATGGCGTCGAACTCGCCGCTCCCAAGGAGCTTCAATCGGGTGTCCACGTTGCCGCGGAGGGGAACGATCTCGAGGTCGGGGCGGTAGGCGAGGAGCTGGGCCTTGCGGCGTACCGAGCTGGTGCCGACGCGGGCACCCTTGGGGAGCTGGTCCAGGCGCTTGTTGGTGTTGCGGCCCACGAGGGCGTCCCGGGGGTCCACCCGCCGGGGGATCGAGGCCACCTTGAGCCCGGTCGGGGTCTTGGTGGGGAGGTCCTTCAAGGAGTGCACGGCGATGTCGATCTCGCCCTCGAATAGCGCCCGCTCGATCTCCTTGACGAAGATGCCCCGCTCCCGGGGGTCGGCTCCGCGGTCGCCCGAGGTGGTGATCGTGCGGACGGTGAACTCGGTCTCCGGCCACTGCTCCTTGAGTCGCTCGACGACCCAGCGGGTCTGGGCAAGCGCCAGCTGGCTCCCGCGGGTGCCTAGGATGACCGCGCGCATACGGCCCCCATGATACGAGAGCGCTAGCGGCCGGGGGGGAGCAAGGTCACGCGCTCGCCGGTCTTGAGGCGGGTGTCGAGGCCCTTGAGGTAGCGCACGTCCCGCCCCTCGACCAGCACCGTCCAGCGGGGCTTGAAGGCGTAGACGAAGGCCTCCTCCATCCAAAGGCCCTCCTCCACCGCCACCGGTACCGCCTCGAGGGCCTGGTCGGCGAGGGCGGGTTCGAAGGCGAAGGCCTTCTCGAGCGCCTCGCGCACGGTGCCGTGGACCAGGCGGACCTCGAGCGGCTCGGGAAGCGCCGGGCGGGCGACGCCGAGGGCCTCGACCCGGACCGCCACCCGCCCGGTGGAGAGGGCGAGGGCGGCCTCGAATCCCTGCCGCATCACCTCCTCCTGGGCGGCGAGGTAGGCGGCCCAGAGGCCCACGCGGTCCTTCGCCACCACGCTGGCGAAGGCGTTCAGCACGAAGGCGTAGGCCATCGAGACCCACTCGGGGGGCACGAACCGCTTCTCGGGGCCGTAGCCGGCGTGGATCCGGCCGGCCTGGTGCAGGTAGCGGGCGAACTCTCGGCTCGTATCCACCCCGATGGTGCGGCCCATCCAGGCGGAGAAGAAGGTGCGGCGGATCCTGAGTTCGTCCTCGGGGACCCGGGACTCCCAGCCGAGGGCCCGGGCGGTGTCGGGGAAGCGGGAGAGGGCGTCGTAGGCGGCCTTGATCCAGTCGGCGGCGCGTTCCAGGAGGCCCTCGGCGTCCAGGTACATCTGCCGCTTGGCCTCGTCGTCGATCCCGGCGAAGGCGAGGAGCTTGGAAAAGCGTTCCTCGGGGAAGGGCGGGAGCTCGAGCACCCCCGCGAGTCGGGCTTCTTCACCCCACTTCACGGCCATGCCTAAAGCCTAGCAAACTCCGAAAAAGGACGCCCGGGGTCCGGCCCCGGGCGTCCTCGGATACGCGGGGATCAGGCCTTCTCGGCCAGGTGCCCCCACTTCTTCATGAACTCGTCGTAGTCGAGTTCGTAGTAGTCCTTGTTGACCTCGGTGTAGACCTGCCACTCCTCGGGGAGGTCCTCCTCGGGGAAGATGGCGCTCACCGGGCAGGCGGGGACGCAGGCGCCGCAGTCGATGCACTCCTCGGGCTGGATAAAGAGCATGAACTCGCCCTTGTCCTCTTCCTCGGTGGGGTGGATGCACTCGACGGGGCAAACCTCGACGCAGGCCCGGTCCTTGGTCCCGATGCAGGGCTCGGCGATGACGTGAGCCATTCCCAATCACCTCCTTTACTCCCCTAGCTTGCGGGGTACGCTTCGCCGAAGTCAAGGGCGCATGCCCTAGTCGAGCCGGTAGCGATCGAGCAGGGGGCGGACCCTCGCCCAGACCTCGGGGGGGAGCTCGGCGACCTCGGGCCAGGGGCGCACCCCCTCCTCGGGGAGCTTGCTCGTCCCGTCGAGCACGAGGACGGCGCCGAAGGGGGCCCGCTCGATCCAGGCGTCGCGGGCGGGGTCGAGGTTGGCAAGCAGCAGCCACATCAGCGCCTCGGGGTCGGCGGGGTCCACGCGGTCGTCGGTGAGGAGGAGGAGCCGGGTGCCCCGGGCCTCGGGCGCCCGGAGGGCCTCCCTCGCGAGGGCGCGGGCCTGGCCGGGCCGGGTCTTCTTGAGGGTCAGGGCGAGCACGCCCGGCCAGGCGGCCTGGGCGGGCGTGCTCGCCCTGACCCTCAAGA
>JALVVO010000020.1 GCA_027023345.1 Thermaceae bacterium | reverse complement strand
GGCGTCGGGCCAGGGGTCGGGGAGGGGGCCCGGGCGGAAGACCTCGGTCGCGGGCGGGCGGAAGGCGATCGTCCCCACCCGCCGGCTAAAGTCGGGCTTGGATCCCCAGACCTGGAAGACGTAGCTCTCCCCGGCCTCGCCCCCGTTCACCAGGGCGTAGGGGCCCGCGTGGAACGCCCCGGTTCCCAGCGCGTTGAGGCCGATCGGGAAGTCGGGGGGACTGGCCATCACCGGCCCCCGGGACCCGTAGTACCCCACCCCGTAGGAGGGGTCGTAGCCGGCGGGCACCGTGAAGGCCTCCACCCGGCCGGCGCGGTGCCCGGTGCCCAGGTTCACCGCGTCCTCGGGGCCTAGGGTTAGCCGCAGGCTCCCGGGTACCCGGGCCGAGAAGATCCTCACCCCCCGCAGTTTCTCGGGTCCCCGGTCGCCGTCGTAGGCGAGCACGACGAAGCGCCGCTCGCCGACCGGCGCGGCGACGTCGAACTCCCGACCCGAGGCGGCTTCGCTGCCCGTGCTTCGGCTGAGGGCGACGACCTTGTTCGCCCCCACCGCGCTCGCGTCCACGGTGAGCTTTAGGGCTCCGAACTCGACCCCGGTTCCGTTTCCGCAGGGGATCACCGGGGCCAGGGTGTCGCCGGCGGTGAGCTGGAAGACGAAGAAGCGGGTCGGCGACCAGGCGGGCGCGATCGGTCCGATGTGGGGGCAGGCCGCGGCCACCCCGTAGCGGGTCTCGCCCTCGGGGAGGGAGAAGCGGTATTCTCCGGGGCTTTGGGGAAGGAGGGTCCGCCAGGGCCCGTCCCCCACCTGGTAGGCAACCCAGCCCAGGCCAGGGTTCCCGAAGGGGTCCACCAGGCGGAGCACGACCTCGGGGGCGGCGGGGCTTGGGGTTTCCTGCCGGCAAGCGACCAGCGCCCCGAGCAGAAGGAGCCAAGCCGCTCGCTTCACGTTCTCACCCCCGGGGCCAGTCTGGCCCCGGGGGCGTCACCAGGGCGTCACCGGACTAGACCCGCCGGCTTGCCGCCACGAAGCGCTCGAGCACCCGCGCGGGCGCCCCTTCCCGGAGGAGGGCCCGGGCCCGCTCGACCCCCTCGGCGAGGCTTTCCGCCCGGCCGGCGGCGTAGATCGCGGCGCCCGCGTTCAGGGCCACCGCGTCGGCCTTGGGGCCCTGCTCTTCGCCCGCGAGGATCCTCTGGACGAGCTCGGCGTTCTCCTTCGGGGTGCCGCCCTTTAGGGCCTCGATCGGCGCGGGCTTTAGCCCGAGCTCGCGGGCGTGGAGGCGGTAGCGCCGGAGCTCCCCCCCCGCGAGCTCCACCACCTCGTTCTCCCCGAGCACGAGCTCGTCCGCCCCCTCGCCGTGGACGACGAGCGCCCGCTTGACCCCGAGGGAAGAAAGCGCTTTGGCCATGGGCTCTAGCAGCGCGGGGTCGAAGACCCCGAGCAAGAAGTAGGCGGGCCGGGCGGGGTTCGTGAGCGGCCCGAGCAGGTTGAAGACGGTGCGGACTTTGAGCTCCGAGCGCACCGGGGCGACGTGCCGCATCGCCGGGTGGAAGCTCCGGGCGAAGAGGAAGCCGATCCCTGCCTCGCGGACGAGCTTCGCCACCGCCTCGGGTCCGAGCTCGATCCGGGCGCCGAGCGCCTCGAGCACGTCCGCCGAGCCCGACTTCGAGCTCGCCGCCCGGTTGCCGTGCTTGGCCACCGGGATCCCAGCGGCGGCGGCGACGAAGGCGGCGGCGGTGGAGAGGTTGAAGGTGCCCTTGCCGTCGCCGCCGGTGCCGACGACGTCGAGCACCTCGAGCCCGTCAAGCGGCACCGGCGTCGCCGCCTCCCGCATCGCCCGGGCAAACCCGGCGATCTCCTCCTCGCGCTCGCCCCGCACCTTGAGCCCCACCAGCATTCCGGCGGTCTGGGCCGGGGTGAGCGCGCCGGCCATCACCGCCTGCATCAACCGGTAGGCCTCGTCCTCGCTCAGCGCCTTGCCCTCGAGCACCTTCCTGAGTTCCTCCACGGCTAGACCTCCTTTACGACCTCGGCGAGCCAGGCCGGAGCCCGCTCGCGGTTTTCCCGGCTCATCTCCAGGACCTGGCACCCGCTCCGCACCCGATGGGCGAGCGGGTCCTGGCTTCTTTGGTGCACGCTGCCGATGCCTGGCCTCTCGCTTTCCAGGGCGGCCGCGATCGCGCCCCTAAGCCCTGGGTCCTTGAGCTCCATGGGGCCGATTTCGTCGATCACGAGGACCTCCGCCCGAAGGAGCGCCTCTTCGAGCGCCCGGTGGGCAAGCCCAAGGCCCTTTTCCACGAGCCGGTAGCGCCCCACCCGGGGCTCGCCCGGCCCGAGCTCGGCGAGCACGGCCCGCTCGCCGGTCAGGACGTCCTCGACGAAAAACCCCACCCGCCGCCCCGCCTCCCGGAGCTCGCCGGTGGTAAAGCCCCCGGGGGCAAGGCCGCGCTCCTTCAATAGCGCCACCGCCCGCCGCACCGAGGTGGTCTTGCCGATCCCCGGCGGCCCGGTGACGAAGCGGCAGGGCCTCAACCCCGCACCACCTCCAGGAAACGCTTCAAGATCTCGAGCCCCACTCCGGTGAGGATGCTCTCGGGGTGGAACTGCACCCCGAAGGTGGGGTGCTCCCGGTGGACGAAGCCCTGGACCACCCGCGTGCCCTCCTCGTCCACCCAGGCGTTCACCCTCAGCACCTCGGGCACGTCCACCACCATGAGCGAGTGGTAGCGGGTGGCGGTGAAGGGGGAGGGCAGGCCCGTAAAGAGGGCGGTGCCGTCGTGGTGGATCGGGCTCGTCTTGCCGTGCATCGGCCTCGGCGCCCGCACCACCCGGCCCCCGAAGGCCTCGCCGATCGCCTGGTGGCCGAGGCAGACCCCGAGAATGGGCAGGCGGCCCGAGTAGCGCCGGACCACCTCGATGGAATGCCCGGCTTCCTTGGGCGTCGCCGGCCCGGGGCTGATCACGATCCCGTCCGGATTCAGCTCCTCGATCTCGTCGAGGTCGAACCGGTCGTTCCGCCAGACCGTGAGCCTTGCCCCCAGCTGGCCCAGGTAGTCGGCGAGGTTGTAGGTGAAGGAGTCGTAGTTATCTACGATCAACAGGTGCGTGGTACGTGGTGCGTGGTACGTGGTGTTTGGGTTCATGGCCTTTGCTCCCAGTGGCGAACGTAGGCGGCAAGCCGCCGGGTGAGGCGGTCGAGCTCGGGCATGACCTCGGTGTAAGCGCCTGGATACCCGAGCCGTTCGGCGAGCTTGAGCAGGGTGTAGGCTTCGTAGGCGCTTCCCAGCGCGATCCGGGCAAAGCGGGAGACCTCCCCGGGCCGGCCTCGACCCAGCCCTTCCGCCAGGTTGGCGGCGATCGAGACCGCGGCCCTCCTGAGCTGGGCGATGAGTCCGAACCGCTCGCTCTCCGGCCAGCGGCGCGTAAGTCCGTAGACCAGCACCGCGAGGTCCATGCTCTCTTGCCAGATGCGGAGGTTTTCCACGCTTTCGGGCATCTTTCCCTCCACAGGCTACAGGCCACAAGCTACAGGCCCTCTTCCGCCATCTCCACCGATCTCATTAACGCCTTCGCCTTGTTCACCACCTCCTCGTACTCCCGCTCGGGGACCGAGTCGGCGACGATGCCGGCGCCGGCCTGGACGTGGACCCGCCCGTCCTTGACGACGAGGGTGCGAAGCGTCAGGGCCATGTCCATGTGGCCGTCGTAGGCGAAGTAGCCAAAACTGCCGCCGTAGGGGCCGCGGCGGAGGGGCTCGAGCTCCTCGATGATCTCCATCGCCCGGATCTTCGGCGCCCCCGAGATCGTCCCCATGGGGATCACGCTGGCGAGGGCGTCGAGCGGGGTCTTGCCCTCCTTAAGCTCGCCCTCCACGGTGGAGACGATGTGCATCACGTGGGAGTAGCGCTCCACCACCATCAGCTCGGGAACGCGCACCGAGCCGTAGGTCGAGACCCGGCCCAGGTCGTTCCTTGAGAGGTCCACGAGCATCACGTGCTCGGCCCGCTCCTTCTCGTCCTTCAAAAGCTCCTCGGCGAGGGCCCGGTCCTCTTCCTCGGTCCTTCCCCGGGGCCTGGTGCCGGCGATCGGCCGGGTGGTCACCCGCCGGCCGTCCGAGCGAAGGAGGCTTTCCGGGCTCGCCGAGACCAGCGTCACCTCGCCGAGGTCGAGGTAGCCCATGTAGGGGCTCGGGTTCACGGTGCGGAGCGCCCGGTAGATGGCGAAGGGGTGGACGCCGAGCTCGCTCGAGAACCGCACCGAGGGCACCACTTGGAAGACGTCGCCGGCGTAGATGTAGTCCTTCGCCCGCCGGACCGCCTCCAAGAACGCCTCCCGGTTCATCCAGGGGGTGAAGTCGTGCCGCTTCCCCCCGCGCTCGCCGGGGACGCCGGGGAGGGGGCCCTTGAGCCGGGCCTCGGCCCAGTCGAGCCGCTCCCGGGCGGCCTTCTCCGCGCTGGGGCCGCCCCCCACCGCGGGGGCGAGGAGGTGGACGACCTGGCGGAAGTGGTCGAAGACCACGGTCACCTCGGGCTCGACGAAGAGCAGGTCCGGGGCCCCGAGGTCATCGGGGTTTTCCGCCGGGAGGTCCTCGTAGTAGCGCACCAGGTCGTAGGCCACGTACCCCACCGCGCCGCCGAAGAAGGGGGGAAGCTCCCCTTCCGCCTCGGTCTCGCGGTAGATGGCCTCGTACAGGGTGCGGAGGGGGTCCTTGGCCTCGACCCGCTCGCCGCCCACGGTGAGGACGCCGTCCTTGAGCCGGAAGACCCGCCTCGCCCCCACCCCCAGGATCGAGTAGCGGCTCCAGCGCTTGCCCGCCTCCACCGACTCGAGGAGGAAGCTCGGGCTCGTCTTCTCGGCGAGCTTCAAGTACGCGGTCACCGGGGTCTCCAGGTCGGCGAGCAGGGTGCGGCTTACGATCTTCGTCTTCATCGCGCCTCCCAAAAGGAAAAACCCCCGGGTCGAAACCCCGAGGGCCCAAGGCACCCGCCCCCGGGGCTAGCCGGGCCACCAGCGGCGGAGGGCGAGGGCCTTCATTGAAGGGGATCTTACGCCCCCTTCCCCCGGCCTTGCAAGCCCGGGGGCCCGTGGTATACTTCCCCTTCGGCCCTTCCTGCTTCGGGCTCTTGCCCGAAGCCACTAGGCCAAAGGGAGGTGTGAGGTGCCGATCTACGAAGTGGGGATGATCCTAAACCCCAACCTGGAGAAGGAAAAGCTCGACCTGGAAAAGGAGATCATCCAGAAAGCCTTCGAGAAGTTCGAGGCCGAGGTCAAGTCGGTGGACGAGTGGGGGAACCGGCGGCTCGCCTACCCCATCGAGAAGGACACCGAGGGCTACTACATCTTCTACACCGTCGAGATGCCCGGCAGGAACGTCAAGGCGCTGGAGTCGGAGCTCTTGATCCGCGACAACGTCCGCCGGGTGATGATCGTCAAGGACCGACCTGAGTGGAAGACCAAGAAGGCGTAGACTGGTAGATCATGGCCAAAGGGCTGAACCGGGTTTTGCTTTTGGGAACGGTCACGCAGACCCCCGAGCTCCGCTACACGCCGGGGGGGCTTGCGGTGCTCGAGGTCACCGTCGCCGGCCAGGACAGGGTTGAGACCGAGGGCGGTGAGGTCCGCGAGATCCCCTGGTACCACCGGGTCAAGCTGCTCGGCCGCTACGCCGAGCTCCTCGCCGATCAGCTCGCCGCCGGCACCCCGGTCTTCGTCGAGGGGAGGCTCGACTACCGCACCTGGGAATCGGACGGCCAGCGGCGGAGCGCGCTGGATGTGCGGGTGGACCGGATCGAGCCCCTGATCGGCGACCGCGAGGGGCGCACCGTCACCGACGCCCGGGGTCAGGAGCGGCTCACCGACGCGGTGAACCAGGTGGTCCTGATCGGCAACCTGACCCGCGACGCCGAGCTCCGCTACACCCCCCAGGGCACCGCGGTGACCCGGTTCGGCCTGGCGGTGAACGAGACCTTCACGAGCCGCGGCCAGGAGCAGGAGAAGACCCACTTCGTCGACGTCACCGCCTGGCGGGACCTCGCCGAGTGGGCCGGCGAGCTCAAGAAGGGCGAGCCCGTTTTGGTGCTCGGCCGGCTGGTGAACGACTCCTGGACCGCGGCCGACGGAAGCCGGCGCTTCGTCACCCGGGTGGAGGCGAAGCGCATCGAGAAGCTGACCCGGCCGCCCGAGGGCGGCACGAAGCCCGCCCCCACGGGCGGCGTGGACCTCGAGGACGGGCTCGACGAGTTCCCGCCCGAGGAGGACCTGCCCTTTTAGCGAGGTAGGAAGATGAGCGCGAAGAAAGCTGCACGCCCGAGAAGGTACAAAAAGCCCAAGGTCTGCCCCTTCTGCGCCGGGGAGCTCGAGGTCACCGACTACAAGGACGCCAAGATGCTGAAGCGCTTCATGTCGGAGACCGGCAAGATCCTCCCCCGCCGCCGCACCGGCGTCTGCGCCAAGCACCAGCGCCGGCTGGCGATGACCATCAAGCGGGCCCGGATCATGGCGATCGTGCCCTTCACCGAGAAGCTCGTGCGGAAGTAGGGAGGGAGCGGCGTGAAGGTCATCCTGCTCGAACCCATGGAGAACCTGGGCGACGTCGGCGACGTGGTCAACGTCAAGCCCGGCTACGCCCGGAACTACCTCTTTCCCCGGGGCCTCGCGGCGCCCGCCACCCCCTCAAACCTGAAGGCGCTCGAGGCCAAGATCCGCGCCCAGGCGAAGCGGGCCGCCGAGCGCAAGGCCGAGGCCGAGCGGCTCAAGGAGATGCTCGAGCCCCTCACCCTGAAGATCAAGGTCAAGGCCGGCGAGACCAAGATCTACGGCTCGGTGACCGCCCGTGACATCGCCCGGGAGCTCGAGGAGCAGCACGGCATCACCATCGACCCGAAGCGCCTCCAGCTCGCCCGCCCGATCAAGGAGCTCGGCGCCTACGAGATCGTCTACAAGCCCCACCCCGAGGTTCCGATCACCCTCAAGGTCTGGGTCCTGAACGAGGAGGGCCGGGGCGTCTTCATCGCCGAGGAGGGCGAGGCGGAGGCCGCCGAGGGGGCCGAGGCCGCGCCCGCCGAAGAGGGCGCGGAAGCCGAGAAGGACGAGGCCTAAGGCTATTTTCGGGCCCCGGGGCATACCTCGCCCCGGGGCCCTTTTCGCGTTTTAAGCTAGGGGGGTCCCGGTATGGAGGGGAAGGTTCCGCCGCACAGCCTGGAGGCCGAGCAGAGCGTCCTCGGCTCGGTGCTGGTGGACGCGAGCGTGCTCGAGCGCCTGGAGGGCACGATCACCGCCGACTCCTTCTACCGCCCCGGCCACCAGAAGATCTGGCGGGCGATGGAGGCCCTCGCCGCCCGCGGCGAGCCGGTGGACCTGGTCACCGTCTCCGAGGAGCTGAGGCGCGAGGGCGCCCTCGACGAGGTGGGCGGCCACACCTACCTGGTGGGCCTCGCCGAGATGACCCCCACCGCCGCCTACGCCGAGCACTACGCCCGGATCGTCGCCGAGAAGGCCGCGCTCCGCCGCCTGATCGCCGCCGCCGGCGAGGTGATGCGGCTCGCCTACGAGGAGGCGGGCAGCCTGGACGAGATCCTCGACGAGGCCGGGCGCAAGATCCTCGAGGTCCAAAAGGACGGGGCCCGGCGCGACTTCGCCTCGATGAACGAGCTGGTCCACGAGACCTTCGAGCACATCCACCTGCTCTACGAGAACAAGGGCCTTCCCCGGGGCATCAAGACCGGGTTCCGCGAGCTCGACCGGATGATCGGGGGGCTCGAGCCGGGTTCCCTGAACATCATCGCCGCCCGCCCCAGCATGGGGAAGACCTCGTTCGCCCTCACCATCGCCCAGCACGTGGCGCTAAAAGAACAGATCCCGGTGGGGATCTTCTCCCTGGAGATGCCGGCGATCCAGCTGGTCACCCGGATCATCACCTCCGAGGCCCGCATCGACATGAACCGCCTGCGCCAGGGAAACCTCTCGGAGAAGGACTTCCAGCGGCTGGTGGACGTCGCCGGCCGGATCGCCGAGGCCCCGATCTACATCGACGACACCCCCGACCTCTCCCTCCTCGAGCTCCGCGCCCGCGCCCGCCGCCTCGCCGCCCAGCACAAGCTGGGGCTCATCGTGGTGGACTACCTCCAGCTCATGTCCGGCGCCGCCGGGAGCGTAAAAAGCGAAAACCGCCAGCAGGAGATCGCGGCCATCAGCCGGGGGCTCAAAAGCCTCGCCCGCGAGCTCGATATCCCCGTGATCGCGCTCAGCCAGCTCTCCCGGGCGGTCGAGTCCCGGCCGAATAAGCGCCCCATGCTCAGTGACCTCCGCGAGTCGGGCTCGATCGAGCAGGACGCCGACCTCGTCCTCTTCATCTACCGCGACGACTACTACAACCCCCACTCCGACAAGGCCGGCATCGCCGAGATCATCGTCGGCAAGCAGCGGAACGGCCCCACCGGCACCGTCGAGCTCCAGTTCCACGCCGCCCACGTCCGCTTCAACGACCTGGCCCGCGAGGAGGAGCTCTAGTCCGGGCCGGGCAAGCGACCTTCCAGGGACGCTTTCTGCCCTTATGCTAGGGGCATGAAGGTCGCCCTGGTGGTGCTCGACTCGGTGGGGCTCGGCTACCTGCCGGACGCGCCGGCGTTCGGCGACGAGGGCGCCGACACCCTGGACCACGTCGTTTTGAAGACCGGCGTGCCCCTCAAAAACTTGCCGAAGCTCGGGCTCGGCAACGTGCCCGGGGTGCACACGCTGCCCCAGGAGCCCGAGCCCCTCGCCGCCTTTGGCCGGATGAAGGAGCAAAACCAGGGCAAGGACACCACCACCGGCCACTGGGAGTTCGTGGGGATTCACCTCGAGCACCCCTTTCGCACCTTCCCCGAGGGCTTTCCCCCGGAGGTCATCGAGGCCTTCGAGAAGGCGATCGGGCGGGGCGTCCTCCTAAATAAGCCCTACTCCGGCACCGAGGCAATCAAGGACTTCGGCGAGGAGCACCTGCGGACGGGAAAGCCCATCGTCTACACCTCGGCCGACTCGGTCTTCCAGATCGCGGCCCACGTGGACGTGGTGCCCCTGGAGACGCTCTACGAATGGTGCGAAAAGGCCCGGGAGATCCTAAAGGGGCCCTACGCCGTCGCCCGGGTGATCGCCCGGCCCTTCGCCGGCGAGCCCGGGAACTTCTACCGCTTGAACGAGTACCGGAAGGACTTCGCCTTGGAGCCTCCCGAGAACGTCCTCGACCGCCTGAAGGCGGCGGGCCTCGAGGTCGTGGGGGTGGGCAAGATCCCCGACATCTACGCCCACCGGGGGTTCACCCGCGAGGTCCACACCGACGACAACACCGACGGCATCAAGAAGACCCTCGCCCTCCTCGAGGAGGACCTCGAGGGCCTCGTCTTCACCAACCTGGTGGACTTCGACTCGAAGTACGGCCACCGGCGCGACCCCTTCGGCTACGCCGCCGCCCTCTACGAGTTCGACCGGGCGCTGCCCAAGTTCCTGGAGCGGCTCGGGCCGGAGGATCACCTCTGGATCGTCTCCGACCACGGCAACGACCCCACCTACCGGGGCACCGACCACACCCGGGAGTACGGGATGCTGCTCGCGGCGGGGCCCGGCCTCGCCGGGCGCGACCTCGGCACCCGCGAGACCTTTGCCGACCTCGCCGCGAGCCTGGCCAAGGTCTTCGGCGTTTCCTGGGAGGGACCGGGGGGGGCCTTCGTGTAGATGGACTGGCGCGACGTCCTCGACATCCTCGCCGTCGCCGTACTCTTTTACTACCTCTACGAGCTCATCGCCGAGACCCGGGCGCTGAACCTGATCCGGGGGCTCGTGGTCTACGTCCTGGTCTGGTTCGTCGCCGACAAGCTCGGGCTCCGGGCGCTCGCCTGGCTCCTCGGGAACGCCGCCACCCTGGGCATGTTCGCCCTGATCGTTGTCTTCCAGCCCGAGCTCCGCGGGCTCCTTGAGCACCTGGGGCGCGGGCGGCTCGGGCCGGGCGCCGCCGGAGCCGAGGCGGTGGAGGAACTGGTGCGGGGGGTGGAGCGGATGGCCGCAAGGCGGCTCGGGGCGCTGATCGCCGTCGAGCGCCGCACCCCCCTCGGCGAGTACGCGAGCACCGGCGAGGTGCTGGACGCGCGCGTCTCGGCGCGGCTTCTGGAGACGATCTTCACCGTGGGCACGCCGCTCCACGACGGCGGGGTGATCGTCCGGGCGGGGCGGATCCTGGCGGCCGCCTGCGTCTTTCCCCTCTCCGCCCGGGAGGACCTCGTCTACCTCGGGACCCGCCACCGGGCGGCGGTGGGGCTTTCCGAGGAGAGCGACGCGCTGGTGATCGTGGTCAGCGAGGAGCGGGGCACGATCCGCGTGGCCGAGCGGGGCGAGCTCTCGGGCAACCTGACCCCGAGCGAGCTCCGCCAGCGGCTCCTGGAGGTCTTCGGTGCCGCGGCTTAGGCTCTTCGAGCGGCTCAAGCACCGCTGGCAGGCGAAGGTGCTCTCGGTGCTGGCGGCGTTTCTGCTCTGGTACCAGCTCAAGGAGACGGGGCCGGTGGTCGAGCGGGCCCTCGAGCGCCCGCTCGAGGTCATCGGCCTCGGGCCCGACCGGGTGGCGGTGGGGGTGCCCGAGCGGGTGCTGGTGCGGGTCCGCGGCGAGGCCCGGATCGTCGAGGGGCTGAGGCCCGAGGCGGTGCTCGCCTACCTCGACCTCTCCGGGGTGGACGAAGGGCCCTTCGTCCGGCCGGTGCGCGTCCAGCTCCCCGCCGGGGTAGCGCTCGCGGGCGTGGTGCCCGACCGGGTCGAGGCCCGGGTCGAGCGGGTGCTCGTGCGGGAGCTCGAGCTCTACGCCTTCCGCCCCGGCGAGGCGCTCGTCCCCGAGCCCCGCCGGGTGCGGGTCCGGGGGCCGGCGAGCGAGGTCCGCCGGGCGGCCTACGCCCTCGCGCTCGGCGAGGAGGCGCTCGCGGTGGTGGCGGTGGACAAGGAGGGGGCGGTCCTCTCCGGCCTCCAGGCCGAGCCGGCCGAGGCCGGGGTCCACTTCGCCGGGCCCCTCCTCACCCTGAAGACCCTGCCGCTCGCGCTTCCGGGCCCCCCCGCGGGGCTAAGCGTGGAAAAGGTCGAGGTGCCCCGCACGGTGCGGGTGGTGGGCCCCCCCGAGCTGCTCGCCGACCTCGCCTTCGTCGCCGGCGAGGTCGAGTGGCGCGCCGGCAGCTACCTGGCGCCGATCCGGCTCAAGCTTCCCGAAGGGGTCTACGCCCTGGACCGGCCCTGGGGGCGGTTCGTGGTCGTCCTCGCTCGGTAGTGCCAAAATGGGGGCGTGGCCGAGGTCCTGCCCATCCGCCTTTACGGCGACCCCGTCCTGCGCAAGAAGGCGCGACCGGTGACCGACTTCTCGGAGATCCCGCGCCTCGCCGAGGACATGCTGGAGACGATGTTCGAGGCCGGCGGGGTGGGGCTCGCCGGCCCCCAGGTGGGAAAGCCCCTGCGCATCTTCGTGGCCGCCCTCTACCAGGACCTGCCCGAGGAAGAGGAGGAGCGGGTTCCGCTCAAGAAGCGGGTCAAGGAGACCTTCGTCATGGTGAACCCCCGCATCACCTTCGCGGAGGGCGAGCAGGTCGGCACCGAGGGCTGCCTCTCGCTTCCCGGGCTCTACTCCGACGACGTGCCCCGGAAGTTCCGGGTGCGGCTCGAGTACCAGGACGAGCACGGGAACCCGAAGGTGCTCGAGGCCGAGGACTACCTGGCCCGGATCGTCCAGCACGAGTTCGATCACCTCGAGGGCGTCCTCTTCTTCGACCGTCTTCCCTCGCCGCTCAGGAAGCGCTTCCTCGAGGAAAACCGCGCCGAGCTCGCCCGCATGCAAAAAGAGGCGCGGGCGTTCCTCCGGGAGCTCGCCCGGTGAGGCGGCGGGTCGCCTTCTTCGGAAGCCCGGCCTGGGCGGTGCCGGTGCTCGAGGCCTTGGCCCGTCGCCACGACGTCGTGCTCGCGGTCACCCAGCCGGACAAGCCCGCGGGCCGGGGCCTCAAGCTCAAGGAAAGCCCGGTCGCGGCCCGGGCGAGGGAGCTCGGGATCCCGGTCTTAAAGCCGAAGCGGCTCAAGAAAAACCCCGAGTTCCTCGAGGCCTTCAAGCGGTCCTCCCCCGAGGTCGCGGTGGTCGCTGCCTACGGCAAGCTCATTCCTCCTGAGGTGCTGGCGGTGCCCCGGCACGGGTTTTTGAACCTGCACCCCTCGCTCCTCCCCAAGTACCGCGGCGCGGCCCCGGTGAACTGGGCGCTGATCGAGGGGGAGACCGAGACCGGGGTCAGCATCATGCGGCTCGACGAGGGGATGGACACCGGGCCCCTTTTCCGCCAGCTCCGGGTGCCGATTGAGCCCCACGAGACCGCCGCCGAGCTCTCCGAGCGCCTGCGGGACCTCGGGATACCGCTTTTGCTCGAGGTGCTCGAAGACCTCGAGCACGAGACCCCAAGGCCGCAGGAGGGCGAGCCGAGCTACGCCCCCCTCCTCACCAAGGAGGACGGGCGGATCCGCTTCGAGGTGCCGGCGGAAAAGATCCTTGCCCGCCACCGGGGGGTCCAGCCCTGGCCGGGGAGCTGGTTTTGGCACCGGAACAAGCGCGTCAAGGTGCAGAGGATGCGCCCCGAGCCCGGGGAGGGGGCGCCGGGGGAGGTGCTCGAGGTCGGCCCCGAGGGCGTCCTGGTCGCCGCCGGGAAGGGAGCGGTTCGCCTCCTCGAGGTCCAGCCCGAGGGCAGGCGCCCCATGCCCGCCGAGGCCTGGGCCCGGGGGTATGGGGTCGAGCCCGGCGGTAAGCTGGGCGCGTGAGCGAACCCGAAAGGCTGCTCGACGCGCTTTTGAATCTGCCCCAGGTCTACGGGCCGGAGCTTGAAGAGCGGGGCCGGCTCCTAGCCTGGACCCAAATCGGCGGGGGGGCCATCCCCCAGGTCTGGGCCCGGCCGGCGGGCGGAGGGGCTAAAAAGCTCTCTTCTGGCGAGACCTTTAACTTCTTTGAAAACTTTCTTCCCGGGGGCGAGGGGGTGCTTTATGAAGCCGATCCCGGCGACGAGCGCACGGCCCTTTACGCCGCCCGGATGAGCGGCGAGCGGGCGCTTCTTAGCGAGCTCCACCCGCCCTACTACCGCCGCGGGGCGGCGCTACATCCTGAGCGCCCCTGGCTCTTCCTCGGCGCGAACTACGACTTTGAAAGGAAAATGACGATCGAGCCCACCTGGGTCTGGCGAAAGGATCTAAAGACCGGCGAACACCGCCTTCTTGCCGCCCCCGAGCGGGCCGGGACCCACGGCCTCGAGCTCGCGCCCGATGGCCGCCACCTGCTCTACGACCGCCAGGGCCCCCACCCGGGAAGCCGCGAGGTCTGGGTGGTAGACGTAGAGGGCAGGAAAGACCGCCGGGTGCTTTCGGCCGGCAGTCGGGGCAAGGCGAAGGCCACCTGGACCCGGGACGGAAGGCTCTTTTACCTGGTCGAGGAGGGTACCGCCCGTAAGGTGGGACTCGCCGATCCTTCGGGAACTCGGCGGGAGGTGCTGGAAGAGGCCGGGTTTTCCATCGAGGGGATTTTTCGCCTGGAAAACACCCCCTACCTCGGGGTCTTCGCGGTGGAAAACGCCCGCGGCCACACCCTGGTGCTCTCCCCGGAGGGCAAGGTAGTCCGCGAGGTGCGCTCCGAGGACGGCGAGCTCAGGCTCTTAGGCGTCTTCGAAGGGGACTGGGTGGCCTACCACCAAAGCAGCACCCGCCCCGCCGACCTGGTGCGGCTCACCGCGGAGGGCCTCGAAAGCCTCACCGGAATCGACGCCCGGGTACCGGATGGGCTCGTCCCGGCCGAGGACTTCTTCTGGAGGGGAAGCGACGGAACGAGCCTCCACGGGCTTTTCTACCGGGCCAAGGGGCGCCCGAAGGGCACGATCGTGCTCGTTCACGGCGGTCCCACCGCCCGCGCCGGGCGCCGGCTTTCCCCCGAGGTGCAGTACTACCTCGCCCGGGGGTTTCACGTCTTCCTCCCCAACTACCGGGGCTCGACCGGCTACGGCCTCGCCTTCCAGGAAAAGATCAAGGAAACCGGCTGGGGTGGGCTCGAGCAGAAGGACATCGAGACCGGAATCGAGGCCCTGATCGCCGCCGGCCTCGCCGAGTTCTACCGCGTGGGGCTGACCGGGACCTCCTACGGCGGCTACTCGAGCTGGTGGCAGATCACCCACGCCCCCCGCCGGCTGGTGGCCGCCGCCGCGCCAATCTGCGGCATGACCGACCTGGTCCTCGACTACGAGACCACGCGGCCCGACCTCAGGCCCTACTCCGAGGAGATGCTCGGGGGAAGCCCCGAGGAGGTCCCCGAGCGCTACCGCGAGCGCTCGCCGATCCACTACGTGGACCGGATCGAGGGGGAGCTCTTGATCGTGCAGGGGGCGCTCGACCCCAACGTCACCCCGGAGAATGTCCGGGCAGTGGAAGCACGCCTACGTGCCCACGGCATCCCCTACGAAAAGCTCGTCTTCGAGGACGAGGGGCACGGAATTTTGAAAAAGGAAAACCGCCGGACGCTCTACCGGCGGCTCGCGGACTTCTTTGAAAGAGCCTTCCAAAAGTAAAAAGGGGGCGGGCCTTTCCCGCCCCCTTCGAAAGCGCTTTTAGAGGATCCCCAGCTCCTTGAGCTTTTCCTCCGGCACCACGCCGTTCTTCCACCCGCGCTTCTCGTAGTACTCCTTGAGCATCTCGTCGAGCTCGGTGACGTGCCCCTTGGAGCCGCCGGAGTCGGAGGGCTCTTTCAGGAAGCGCTCGGGGAGGTAGTCCGAGCCCTCGCCGAAGCCCACGAGGTTGTTGTAGTAGCGCTCGAGGTTGTAGATGCGCTCGCCGATCTTCATCACGTCCTCGGCGGTGATCTTCATCCCGGTGTAGGCGGAGAACTGCTCCGCGAACTCCTCCGGGCCCTCGGCGAACTGGGCGAACTTGCAGACGTCGAGCGAGTCGGTGAAGCCTGAGAGGTCCTGGAGGAGGATGGTGAGCTCGGCCTTGCCCTTCCACTCCAGGGGGTCGGACTTGTAGGGCACGCCGAGGAGCTCCGAGGCGGGGGTGTAGGCCCGGAGGTGGCAGGCGCCGCGGTTACTGGTGGCGTAGGCGATGCCCATGCCCTTGAGGCCGCGCGGGTCGTAGGCGGGGATCGCCTGGCCCTTGACGCTCATCGCCAGCTCCTCGTGGCCGAGGAGCTTGGCAAAGCCCGCGGCGCCTTCGCCGGCCTTCTCGTAGAAGCCCTCGCGCAGGGCGATCTTCTTGATGATCTCGGCCTCTTTCTGCTTGTCGCCCCACTTGAGGCCGTCGGCCTCGGAGACGTAGCCCCGCTGGGTGGCCTCGGCGAGGACGGCGAGCACGTTGCCGAGCTCGATCGTGTCCATGCCGTAGGCGTTGGCCAGGTAGATGGCGTAGCCCACCCAGTGGATGTCGCCGTTGCCCACGTCGGCGCCGAGGCCCCAGGCGGACTCGTACTCCACCGACTCGAAGACGATCTCCTCGCCGTTGACCCGGATCCGGACCATCTTCTTGCAGGCCACCGGGCAGGCGTGGCAGGTGTTGTCCTTCTCCAGGATGTGCTCGCGGACGTACTCGCCGGAGATCTTGTCGGCCTCGGCGAACTGGGTGTGCTGGGCGTTCAGGGTGGGCAGCGCGCCGATCGAGTTCACGATGTTCATCAGCACGTTGGTGCCGTAGACGCTGAGGCCGCCTTTCTTGGGCGCGGTCACGTTCTTCTCGTCCACGATGCCGGCGAGCGCGTGCTTGTCCGCCTCGCGCCAGGCTTCTTTGTCCACCGGCTTGGGGACGTTCTTCTTGTCGCCGACGATGACGATCGCCTTGAGCTTCTTCGAGCCCGCGACCGCCCCGGTGCCGTTGCGGCCGGCGGCGCGCTCGTCGTTGTTCACCCAGTTGGCGAACTTGACCAGGTTCTCCCCGGCGGGGCCGATCGCCATCACGTCGGCCTCCTCGCCGTGGCGGCGGCGGAGGAGCTCGTGGACCTCGTGGGTGGTCTTGCCCCAGAGGTCGGAGGCGTCGTGGATTGTGACCTCGCCGTCCTTGACCAGGAGGTAGACGGGCTCGGCGGCGGCCCCCTTGATCAGGAGGCCGTCGAAGCCGGCCCACTTCAGCTTGGCCCCGGTCCAGCCACCCATGTGGCTATCGGCGATGGTGCCGGTGAGGGGGCTTTTCGTCACCACCGCGATCCGGCCGCTCATCTTGGCCAGGGTGCCGGTCAGGGGGCCGATCATGATGGCGAGCAGGTTGTCGGGGGAGAGCGGGTCCACGTCGGGGCCGTTCTCGAAGACGTACTTCACGCCGAGGCCGCGGCCCCCGATGTATTTCCTGAGGTCTTCCTCCTTAGGAGCCTCGTACCGAACGGTCCGGTTGGTCAGGTCGATCTTGGCCAACCGGTGTGCGTACCCTCCTAGCATTGGACACCTCCTTCTGTTTGTACCGCCCCTATGGTACTTCTCGCCGCGCGGGGGCGGCAAGTCCGTGTTGCAGAGCGGTGCAAAACGATCAGGCGGAGGCGCTTTCCTGCAATCGTTTTAGGGGCTCGGATACGGCGACCGGATAGCGGGGGCTCTCCGGGCGGTCGATGACCCGTTGCTCCTCGGGAAGGGCGAAGAGGCGCGACCGGGTGCGCTCGCGGAGGGCGGCGAGGTCGGGCGGGGGGAGGAGCCTCCGGCCCCGTTCCATCACCCGCTGGAGGAGGGGGCGGCCCGGGTGCACCTCCTCCCTCAGGGCCACGAGGTCGCCCTCGGGGCCGCGCCAGACCTGCTTTCGGCCGGGGAGCGTGCGTTTGCCCGGGCTCTTCTTGATCCGCGGGCCCTCGGCGTCGCAGACGAGCTTGTAGACCCCGCCGAGGGCGGGCAGGTCGTAGGAGGTGCCGAGCCGGGTGCCGACGCCGTAGCCCCAGGCCTCGCCGCCGGCGGCCTTAAAGTCGCGGATCCTGTACTCGTCGAGGTCGCCGGATATGAGGATCTTTACGTAGCCGAGGCCGGCCTCGTCGAGCCGGGCCCGCACCCGCCGAGTGAGCTCGGGGAGGTCGCCGGAGTCGATGCGCACGCCGAGGAGCCGCCGGCCCCGGGCCTCGAGCTCCCGCGCCACCACGATGGCGTGCTCGAGCCCCTGGAGGGTGTCGTAGGTGTCGATCAGGAGGATCGGCCTCGGGTGGTCCTCGGCGAAGGCGCGGAAGGCGGTGAGCTCGTCGGGAAAGCTCATCACGTAGCTGTGGGCCATCGTGCCCACCACCGGGATGCCGTAGCGCTTTCCCGCCTGGACATTGGAGGTGCCGTCGAACCCCGCCAGGTAGGCGGAGCGGGCCACCTTCAAGGCGGCGTCCTCGCCGTGGTCGCGGCGGGGGGAGAAGTCCACCACGCTGGCCTCGGGCCCGGCGGCGAGCAGGACCCGGGCCGCCTTGGAGGCGATCAGGGTCTCGAAGTTGATGGTGTTGAGCAGGTAGGTCTCGACGATCTGGGCCTCGATCCGGGGGGCCTCGACGGTGAGCAGGGGCTCCCCCGGGTAGACGACCTCGCCCTCAGGCATCGCCCAGACCACGCCGGAAAAGCGAAAGTCCTTGAGGTAGTCGAGGAAGTGCCGGTCGAAGAGGCCCAGGGACTCGAGGTAGGCGAGGTCCTCGTCGGAGAAGCGAAGGTTTTCCAGGTAGGTAAGCGCCGACTCCAGGCCGGCGAAGAGCAGAAACCGGCGGTAGGGGACCGGCGGGCGCACGTAGAGGTCAAAGACCGCGGGGGTGTTGAGCCCCCGCTTGAAGTAGGAGTAGGCCATGGTCAGCTCGTAGAGGTCGGTGAGGAGCGCTTTTGGCATCGTTCCCTCCAGTGGGCGAGCGCCCGTTCCAGCACCACCCGCTCGTTATCATACGTGAGCAACGAAAGCGCCTTCTTGACCCCCACCCAGCGGGCGGCGTCCACCTCCTCGAGCTGGGGGGTGGGCCGGCCGCCTCGATAGCGCATCAGGTAGTAGTGCACCGTCTTCGAGATGTTGACCTGGCCCTCCTCCTCGTGGACGGTGAAGTAGTACTTGACCCGGCCCAGGTCGCGGACGATCGCGGCCCGGATCCCGGTCTCCTCGCGGACCTCGCGGAGGGCGGCCTCGCGGTGGCGCTCCCCGGGCTCGACGCGGCCCTTGGGCAGCGCCCAGACCCGCATCTTCCGGGTGGCGATCAGGAGCACCCGGGGCCGCTTGCAACCGCGGATGACCACGCCCCCGGCGGAGACGACCCGGCGCCGCTCAGGCTTCACGGTTCCCACCTTAATCAAAAAGGGGCGCCCGAAGGCGCCCCCGTATCCCTCGAAAAGCGGGGAAGCAGGCCTTGGTTGCTCCTTAGAAAGGAGGTGATCCAGCCGCACCTTCCGGTACAGCTACCTTGTTACGACTTCGCCCCAGTCGTGGGCCCCACCCTAGGCGCCTGCCCGTTAGCGGGCTAGGGGCGACTTCA